>JACBOA010000003.1:0-87500 GCA_013403005.1 Methanobacteriaceae archaeon
CATACAAATCAGTAGCAAAAACGACATATTTAAGTGTACTTTTAGCAGCCTTAATAGTATCCAAACTAAAACCAGATAACAAGCAACTACAACGGCTCGCTGAAATGTAAAAATCTAACACCCTATAGATCTTAATTTTAGTATAAAAATTCAGTTGCAGTGACAGCAGATTAAACAAAAAAATAAATCATTTTCTCAATTCGAAAAAAAATCTACCCAGAACATAGCAATTTTTAATCAATTGAACTGATTCAAAAAAAACTACCATTAATCAATGACTCTTATCAATGACTATTATAAACACAGATTTAATTATTAAATTAGGGAATAATTCAATACTCGGCTAATTATCCTCCTGTATAAGCGTTCCCAATCGTTTTAATGCCTGGTAAAGTTCTTTCTTATCCAGTGGTGCCTGTTCCAGTGCATCCTTTAAAGTGGCTATGGAATGGTCATATACCTCCCGGTCCACAGGGTAGGGAAATCCATCTTTACCACCGTGAGTGAAACTGTATTTAACCGGATCATCCCAGCTGGGCTGGTCTCCGTATAGGAGATCTGAAATTAGTGCCAGGGCACGGATCTTCTTGGGACCCATCCCCTCTAAAGATATAAGCTCCTCATAACTTTCTGGTTGCAGTTCCCACGCCTTTTTGAGAACCTCAAAATCTCGGGGAGATAAATCTGTATCTAATACCTGGTGATGACTGGGTAAAGTCAGCTCAGGGCAGAATAGGTCAAGACTGGACTGGTTGAATTCCAGTGGAGGTTTTTTCTGGAAATATTTCTTCAAATGGTCGGGATTATCCAGAATTAGATCCAGACTGGTTTGCCTGGAATCATAACTCAGGGGAGAAGTCATGTTAAGGGTCTCCTCATGCCTTTCATCACAGCATATCCCCCGGTGCGGTTCATTAATGTAGTTGGATAGAGAATCTGATAACCAGTGGTATCTTCGAGCGTATCGAGTTGATTCATTCATACCCTGCTGTACCACAGCCCAATCTCCCTTTTCTGTAAGGAAGAAAACATGGTGATACAACTGGTAACCATCCTGGATGCAGGAGTTATCGATTTTGGCAGATATTTTACTGGAATAAACCAGTTCATCAAGTTTGACCGTAGATAAAGAAAACAGGTCTCCTGCACCAAGTATCTCCTGTGGTGTTTTTCTGGAGGCGCGGCCTTTACCCCCTGCAACTAAAATTCCATGCTCTTCCGGGTTTAATGCTGCTTTTAAAGCCCCGCAGGTTGTGGTGGTGGTGCCAGAACTGTGCCAGTCAAATCCCAGAACGCAGGACAATGCCTGAAACCAGTGTGGGTTCGATATTCTGTTGAGAAATTCCTTAGCTCCGTATTCATAGACAATAGCCTCGGTTAATGCTCCTGCCAGTTTCACCATCCTATGAAAAAGCCATCTGGGTGCTCGTCCCCCATGCAAGGGGAGCTTAGCCATTCCACTCCTGGAACTCATAATAATATTATCTTACCTTAAAAACTAAAAGGATTATGGTGAGAGCGTGAGAGAAGTATTCCTCTATATTAGGTTATTTTATAATTTGAAATATTCTCGAAAATCTAATTGAGGGGATTAGTGATCTAAAAAAATATCAGGAGTATTCATCTATAAAATTATCCAGTTCTTCCAGTATGGACTGATTCTGGTCATGATAAAAGTTTTTCTTAATGTTTTTACGGTATTTGTCCAGTTTAGAGAGGAATTTCTCAATATCATCCCTTTTCAGTTCTTCATGTGCCTCTCCATAACCTAAACCTTCCAGGTAGAGGGCGTTTAAGATTTGTTCAAATTGTTTTTTAACTGGAACGCTTAAAACTGGTTTGCCCAGATATAATGCTTCACTGATCAGAGTGAATCCGCCATTGGCAATCACCGCCCGTGCCTGTGCCAGATCATTGAAGAATTCATCCTCATTAAAACTCTTGAATTGTATATTCTCTTCTTTTTCATCACGATGAAAACCATATACAATGAATTCATCATCTAACTCTTTTAAAATCTCAATTAACTTATAATTAGAGTCACTGGTCTGGTAAACCAGCACGTGCTCCCCATTATACGGTTTGAGATCCATGATTTCTTTTCTTATAACTGGTGGGAAATATTTGGCCTTTTTAGGATTCTTGAGGGGAGGATAGTAGTAACTGGTGATAAAGTAACGTGTGGGCATCTGTATGAATGATCTGACCACACCTTCCGCTGCTATTCGTTCAGTGCGGTATTTGCGGGGTACATCTAATTCTGCTTGGGTTAATACATGAATATTATCTAGGCTGAGAAGTGGTAGGCGTAATATTTTTGATAAAAGGTTAGAATAAAATTCAAAATCAGAAATTATCAAATGGGGCTTCACTGCCTTGGCCACGCTGTACATTAAACGTAAACTCTTTTTTAAGTCTCTGGGAAGGTCTTTCATTCCTTTAATGAATGTTTTGGTGTTCTGGACTGTGTTATCCTCATAGACTGTGTTGAATCCTCCAATTTCATACACATTATCAAAATGTCTGGATAGATATTCATATGCACGGTCAGATGCAAATATATGCACTTCATGGTTTTTGGTCAAGTGATCCAGAATGACTTTACCCCTTATAGCATGCCCCATTCCTTCCCCACAGACGGAGTAGAGTATTCTCTTCTCATCCGGGTGTCCGAAGGAGTAATCAAGATCCTCTGCACTTATCTGCTTACCGCGGAACTGGTAAAAAGTACTTTTAGCATACTTAAAAGCCACGTTACGCAGACCTTCCTCTTGAACTCGGCGGGTGGAAACCAGGAGTTTCGGACTTCTGAGGACCTTGAATTGGCTTATGGCACCAATCCTTTCAATGTAATCTGTGTCCTCCCCAAAGTCAAGGTCTTCGTCAAATCCTTCTACTCGATGGTGTAATTTTTTGGTGGTTATAATCCCGTAACATCCGGCTCCGTGGGGTTTAATATTTTCCACTCGTTTCATGAAAAAATTGGCAAAATCGTGGGTTATTTTGTTTAAGAAGCTATCACTGATTGGTGCTATCTGGGTTATGGCAATTCCCAGTTTTCTTTGTTGAAATTCCTCCAGACATAGCTTTAGATAGTCCCTGGTTAAGATTACATCGGAATCTAAAAAAAGCAAGTATTCTCCTTTAGCTGATTCTGCACCTCGATTTCTGCCCTCTGCAGGCATTCCACCCTCTACAACCCTACAACCCCATTCCTGGGCGATTTCTCTTGTGCGGTCTTGGGAACCGGCATCAGCCACTATAATTTCATAATCCTGAAATTCCTGCCTCTTGATACTCTCCAATAGGGCAGGAAGGTAATTTTCCTCGTTATAGGTGGGTATTATAATTGATAGCTTCATTTTCTCTTATTTAGTTATTTGACTTTTATTAAATGATTTTTTTGGGGAGTTAGATTTTTAAAAATATGAGAATAAATTCCAGGTCATAAAAAAACCATCCGCTCGACCCTGATATGTCTTGAAAAGACTTTCTAATGTAATTTTATCACTATCCGTGGTTTTTATTCTGATTACAGTCATGTTTCCCTGTTTTTCTGTGCTGATAACATTGTAATTGCTGAGGTCAGGTTGTTCGACCTGGTTTATCACCTTAATCTCATGGTATTCGCTGTTGTTTCCTGCTAGTTCCAGTGCCAGCCCTGAGAACACTACTAAACCTGACAATAATAGTGGAAGGATCAGTTGACGGATTTTTAGTGGTGATTTCAGGAAGTATAGGAAGAATAGCAAGGTGAGACCTATCATGGATGGTTGGCTGTACAATCCCCCATCTACCATTCCAATGATGGCCAGGGTGAGGGCAAAGGCCATTAAGATTTTCTTAAACGTTTTCCTATCGTTTAAAGAGAAAAGTCCCGTGACACATGCCAGGGGGAGGGTGATCAGGATTAGATAAGCCCAGGGGATTACATTCGGATAAAGGTTGCCTCCGGTGTGAACATGGTTGGGAACCAGCCATCCCACACTATCTGCCAGATTCCCAAATACTGATTTGAACACATGAGTATGCATAGGACTGGTGGTGGTTGCGGTGGGATTAACTGAAACAAAAATGGTAAAGAAAGATACTCCATACTTTAATCTGATGAGTAATTCAATTAAGATACCAGCCACACCGGTTATTAAGATCACTGCCAAGGTCCATTTCAGGTATTTCTGACCATGTGGACTGTAACTGGAAATTTTTTCCTTAAAGGGGGATAAAAATTTCTGATTATTCATTAAAGAATTTAGTATAAGGAAGCTTCCCATCACCACCATTAAAAGGACAGCTTTACCCTCAGATGAGCCTGATAAAAGAGGCCAGGTGATCATGGTCACCAGATTATCCATAAAGGACGTTGCATAAATTAAAATACCCAGAAAGATTAGAATAAGTCCTGCTAGTCCACTTCTATCCATTTTCACTTGATACCACCAAAAAAGGAATAAATACTATATTATTGCTTTTTTCTTTTAGATTTATAAGCGGGGTTTTATAATTAATATGCTAAATTTTATTGAATTGAATAAATTTAATATCTAATTTTTTTATTTTCAGGTTAATTTCAATTTTTTATTAGTCCCGTATTCAATTCAAGCCACTTTCAGCATTCTTTCAACTGCAATTCGCGCCTTATCTGCAATTTCCTCAGGAACCGTTACTTGGAATTTTTCCTCTATTAAAGATTCATGAACCTTTTTTAGGGTGTGCAGTTTCATGTTTTCACAGATAGCCTCATCAAGGAGGGGATAAATTAACTTTTCAGGGTTTTCCCTGCGTAGTCTGGTTACCATGTCCACTTCGGTACCTATAAGGAATGTTTTTTTCTGTGATCCAGCCACGTGGCGAATCATTCCCCCGGTGCTGAGTATGTGGTCTGCCATTTGTTGTACTTCTGCATCACACTCTGGATGGACCAGGACCTCTGATCCAGGATAGTTATCCCTGGAGAAGACTATGTCTGCTTTATTGAACATTTTATGAACATAACAGTATCCATCTTCAGGTATGGGGATGATTTCCTTGTCACTTTGCTCTTGTACAAACCAGGCCAGGTTCATATCCGGACCGAATAGTATCTGATCCTCATCTAGGCTTTCAACCACCTGCACTGCATTGGCAGAGGTGCATAGTATATCTGCCTCTGCTTTGGCTTCAGCCAGGGTATTCACATATAAGACCACTGCAGCATCAGGATACCTTTCTTTATATTTGCGCACTTCTCTGGCCGGTAACATATGGGCCATTGGACATTCTGCCTCTGGATCTGGGATTAATATCTTTTTTGAGGGGTTTAAAATGGCAGCTGTTTCTGCCATGAAGTCCACTCCACAGAATACAATCAGATCTGCATCTTCAATCTGGGATGCTTTAATACATAACTCCAGAGAATCTCCCAGAAAATCAGCAATTTCCTGTATCTCTGCTGTTTGATAATTATGAGCCAGTATTATGGCATTTTTTTCTTTTTTGAGTTTGATAATTTCTTCCTGCATGTGATTCAACCTAATCTCTCCTTTAAATTAGGTTCCTCTTATAAAAACCTTTGATGAATAGGCAATAAAAAGTATGATTAAAAATGGAGTGAATTTTAAAGTGGGAATAATATAAATTATAGTATATAAATTCTATTTCGTTTTTATACTTTCCAACTAAAATAGATTTTCATCTGAAGCAGATCTTTCTATTTAACTATCCTCAATTAATCAACTAAATTTATTAGAATATTCATCTAAAATGTGGGGAAAAAACCTCTAAGAATGATTTTTTAATTGATTTCCGCACCTTCCAGGGCGTGTGCACAGGTACATGTTCTTTCTTCTGGAATGTTAATTATGGACTGGTACATGAGCTGGATTAATTCTTTCTTTTTCTCTTCCACAACCTCAAATACTTCATCAATGGTCACTTTCTCTGGTGATACTGATGCAGCATAGTTGGAAATCATGCATATGCTGGAATAACACATCTCGAGTTCACGGGCCAGCACTACTTCAGGAAGGCCAGTCATTCCCACCACTGCCCCACCCAACTGTTGATACATGCGTATTTCAGCGGGTGTTTCAAAGCGGGGTCCCTCTGTGCAGACGTAAACTCCACCATCAACCACAGTTCCATCCAAGTTCTTTCCACTGGATATTATGGTTTCTCTTAGCTGGGGACAGTAGGGTTGGGTTACATCCACGTGCACTGCCCGGTCATCATAGAAAGTAAAGGATCTGGTGCGGGTGAAATCCAGGAAATCATCAGGAATGAGAAATTCACCAGGGTTTAAAGATTCGCTAAGAGATCCGACGGCATTGGTGGCCAGGACACTGTCTATTCCCAGCATTTTAAGTGCATAAACATTGGCCCGGTAGTTTATCATGTGGGGAGGGGTACTATGCCCTTCCCGGTGGCGTGGTAAGAAGGCAACATCCTTTCCTTCCAGGTTGAAGATGGATATGGAAGGTGATTCACCAAAAGGTGTTTTAAGGATCTTTTTCTCCTTGAAATTCCCCATTTCAACTATTTGGTATACTCCTGTGCCTCCAATTATTCCTATCATCTATTGATTTCTCCTTTAAATGACTTTTCATTTTAGGATGGATAATGTGATTGAATTAGAAAATTCAAAATCTTAGCAATTAAAATGATTAACGAATCTATATCCTGGTACTTTCTAGATAATTATCCTTTAGCCACTCCTAAAGGTACCATCCTTCCAACTAAACGGGAAATACCTGCTTTATGAGCTGTCTGCACCACCAAGTCCACATCCTTGTATGCTCCAGGTGCTTCTTCTGCCACCACAGGCATGGAATTGGCTTTAACATATATTCCTTTATTTTCCAGGATCTTTAAGACTTCTTCTCCACGATAGGTTCGTTTAGCACCGGCACGGCTCATGTGACGTCCGGCTCCGTGGGCAGTGGATCCGAAGGTTTCCTCCATGGCAGTTTCAGTCCCATGTAAAATGTAGGATGATGTTCCCATGGTTCCAGGTATTAAAACTGGCTGGCCAATTTTCTGGTAATCTAGCGGTAACTCTTCACGTCCCGGTCCAAATGCCCTGGTGGCACCCTTACGGTGCACATAAATCAGCATATCTTTCCCTTTAATATTGTGGGTTTCCTTCTTGGCAATGTTATGGGCCACATCATAGACAATACCCATTCCCATATCTTCAGAATCACGGTTCAATACTTGTTCAAAGGATTCGCGCACCCAGTGCACTATCATCTGCCGGTTAGTCCAGGCGTAATTAGCAGCAGCAGCCATTGCAGCGAAATAATCCTGAGCTTCATCTGATTCTACCGGGGCACAGGCAAGTTGTCTGTCTGGTAAGCTAATCTTATACCTCTTGGCTGCCTTGTCCATTATTCGCAGGTAGTCACTGCACACCTGATGACCGCAACCCCTACTACCGGAATGGATTAGAACAGTTACCTGATCCTTCTCCAGCCCGAAGGTTCTTGCTGCTTCTTTATCAAATATTTCATCTACTTTTTGAACTTCCAAGAAGTGATTACCAGAACCCAGGCTGCCTAATTGAGGTATTCCTCTTTTTTTAGCCTTTTCGCTTACCTTGGCAGAATCTGCTTCTTCCATGCATCCATTTTCTTCCAAGTATTCCAGATCTTCTTCCCAGCCATAACCGTTTTCCACTGCCCATCGAGCCCCATCATCCAGGACATCATCAATTTCACCTTCACGGAGTCTGATTTTTCCTTTACTCCCTACACCTGAGGGCACATTGCGGAACATGACATCTATGAGTTGTTTTATTTTAGGTTGAACTTCTTCAAAGGTTAAGTTCGTTCTAAGGAGTCTGACTCCACAGTTAATATCAAATCCCACACCCCCAGGACTTATAACTCCTGTTCGGCTGCTGAAAGCACCCACACCACCTATGCTGAATCCGTATCCGAAGTGGATGTCTGGAAGTCCAATGGAAAATTTCTGTATTCCAGGTAGGCAAGCTACATTGGCCACCTGATCCACAGCTCCTTTTTCCAGTGTTTTAATTGCCTCATCATCCAGGTAAATTCGGCCAGGCACCTTCATTTCCTTTTTATAATCACCAGGCACTTCCCATACACAGTCACGTACCTTTTTAAGAGTTTCTTCCATAACCATATAATCAAATCTCCTCAAATATTCAATATCCTTAAATTAACCAATTCACTTTCTATTAAGATATTAAATTCCATTAATCCACTAAAAATATCCATTTAACATTTGAAATTTTTTTCATGAGAAATATTGATTAATTATTTTTTGTTTAGTCAAATATTTTAATTTGTTTATCACCTATACCAAGATTTCGGTTTTATGATATAGAATGATAACATGGGCAGAATACAAATATTTTCACCAAGAAAGAAAGAATTTAAGAAAAGACAAATAGGATATATTTTCTTGAATGAAAGTGTCAACTTAAAAAATTCAACTTAAAAAATATTTCATGATTTTAGAAATTGGCTCTGTAAAATATTGGTGGGATTTGATTTTTATATTTTCTTGTTTTTATTTTTCATAAAGTTGCATATTGTGTTTATTCTGTAAAAATAAAGTCGTAAAGTTAATATAAAAGTGGGAGCAAATATTTTAACATGACAATCGTAAAATTAATTGCTCCCATAGGTTGTTTGAACTATAAACAATATAAACTTTCTGATTTTTTTGAAAGTTTTTCCAAATACGAATTTGAATTAAGTAAAAAGAGAAATGAAGTTAATAAATACGATAATTCGCTTGTTATGTATTTCAAAAAGGATTTTCTTTATATTGAAAACAGTTTTGGTGTTTGTCCTGAATGTTACTCTAAATCCGTTTCTCCCGATGGATATAACGATAGATTACTTTATTTTTATTATGAAGGCGCTGTAAATGCCAAAATAAAAAGATATACTTGCGATAACTGTGGTAATAACTTTATTACAGATTTGAATGAGGTTGTTGAGCCTGGTTGTAATTATACAAGGGGGTTTAAAGAAAAAGTATTAGAATTTGTGAGTTTATTCTTTGGATCAGTACGTAAAATAGCTTATAAAGTAAAAAAGGATACAGGAATTAATATTTCCCATACAACCATTGAAAACTGGATATTAGAAACACAAAACGAAAATAAAGATATTATAAGGGAATATTCTGGTTATTATGAATTTGACGTGGAGCATACTAAAATTAATGGTGAGTGGAATTACCGATACACTTTATTCGACAGCATACACAATATCAGCGTAGCCGATGAAATATACTCCGAAGAGACAAAAGACCAAATAAAAGACTTTTTAGACGTAAACACTCGTAACCAGAATAAAATATCGATAACAAGCGATCTTGACCATAAATACAAACCAATCATCGAAAAATTAGGCTTCAAACATCAATGGTGCCTAATTCACGCACGAAAAAACATGAAAAAGATTATCAAAGAATATTTAAAAGAAAACAGCATTGAAAAAGACGACAGGGAAAAAATAAAAGACCATGAAAACATAATATTCGATTTATTTGAATCTACATCTTATAAAAAAGTTAGAAAAGATTTTAATGACATATTAAATAAAGTTGAAGATTATCCTGAAATTATTAGACAAATAATCCTCAAACAAATCATGCCTCACTTTGAAACATACTTTTTATTTCTTAAAGACCCTAAAGTACCAAAGACAACTAACCAAATAGAAAACTACTTCCAGAAAACACTTCCCAAACACATTAAAAGAATAATGAAAACCACAGAAGGCGTAATGACAAGAATATGGCAAAGAAAGAAATTATGGGACCAAAGAAACCTCAAAACCACCTAACCCACAAAAACTTTACAGTGCCTAGAAATTAAGGGAGATTAAAATGGAACCAGAAGACGTGGAAATTACGGAAAAAGATGTTATGGATTTAATGGATGTTTTCACCAGGGTACCGCCATTAGTATTGAAAATGGTGGTTGCTAGGAATAATAATGTTGTAAAATCATTTGAATCCCAGATAAAAGACTATTTTAATAATTTGACTGATGAAGAAAGAATTAAGGTGCGGAAAGTGATGGATATGCCAGTATTCGAACTTCAAGATATATTAAGGCAAGTTTACCTTGAAACTGGTCAGAAGCAGTTGAAGATTCTCTCTGATCCTAAATCCCATGATTTTATTGAAGGGAACCTTAAGGAACTTGAAAAATTGCTTTTCCTCTAGTTATTTTTAAAAATTAAAATTAACTCAATCTGTCCAATAATTATAATTGATTGTTTTCGTACGCGATTTAAAGCCATTTATGCTTATTTTTTTATTTAGTTTTATTTAGTTGGAATTTTTCTTTATTTTGACTCATTTAAACAGCTCTAACTGTTTAAAGATTTAGATGATTTAGATTTAATTATTCTCAAATGATTATTTCTTAAAAAAAAATGATGATTAAAAAACTTTTATATAAACTAGAAATAGTTTTATTTGGTGGGTTTTATTTGGTGGAATTAGAAAAAGCTGCGCCTGGAATTGTTCATAATGATTTCCACTTGATTTCGTGACATGTAAGGGAGTATATCATTACGGTAAAGCATCCTGAACATGGTTTTATCCAGATCTGTGTACTCGGTTATATCAGGTCCTCTTAAACATAACACACTATTCTGGTTGTGGTTGTGGTGTAATCCAAGGCTATGGGCTAGTTCATGGACTATTACATGAGAACGTCTCTTTTGGCTCAAACCATCGATTCCTATGAATACTTTGGCTTTGAAAATTTCCCCTGCTGGGTTACCACCGTAAATATCACTGGTACTCACCCTCCATAGGGTGAATCCATCTGCTTCTTTTGGATTAACAGAATACAATGAGAATTCTGAATGAGGAATGAAGTAAATTTCCATATCATGTTCCATCTGATTTTTATCATCAATCACTAGCTGAAAATCCTTTACATTAACGTTAATATCATTAATAGCTTTTTTAAGAGTTTTTATATCCTCTTCTGTGGGTGAACCAGTGATTTTGATTCTTACCACGTTAGTTTGCCATTTACCTACCTGATTGTAACTGTTACCATAATCATCTGGATTGAAAGCACTTTCCATAAAAGTGTTAATCTCTTCATCACTGTACTTTTCATATGCATTAAAGTTGAACACCCCGTAACTGTTATTTTTATGGGTTAATATCCCTGCAGTTATGATGATTATGACCATTATAGCCATGATAACGCTGATTCGAAACAGGTTACCTGATAAATGACCTTTAGTTATTTGTTCATTATTTTCTTCTTTATTATTTGTATCCTGATAAAAAGAGTCTGTAAAAGCGTTTTTTGGTGAATTATCCGCCAATAAATATTTATCAGAAGCATGAAGAGTTTCTTCTACCCTATCATCATCTGTGGTAATTGAATCATCATTCATAACAGGATGATCATCCATCTGCGGATTATCCGCGGTGATTGGATCGTATTCACCTAATGATTCTTTGTATTTAAGATGACCACCACACTGGCACTGATCATCAAAATCATGAGGAGATTCGCCCTCTTTGAGTTTGTAATAACCTCCACATTTTTCGCAGATCAGATAAGGCATGATAAATCACCAAAAATAAGTATATAAAACATAATATTGATAAAATCCGTTAAAGGGTTAATATAACTTGTTTTTTAAGTAACTCTTTTTTAACCTAGCACCCCACATAAACCTACATTCATGTATCTAAAATTACCTGCACCATGCATGCATTGTTTTTCTCTATTTCCATTAGATGAAAGGTTACTGCCTTTACTTCATCCCTTACTTCATGAATGGACTGGTTGAATTCTTCTCCCCAAATTTCAGCTTTAATGATGAATTTTCCATCTTCTTTTGATGTTATTTGAACCGTAAATTCAGAGAAAACCAAACCTTCATAGTCATGGAGAAATAGTAATTCACTTAACCAGTCATAAAGAAGCGCTTTCTCATCCTCTGATTCTAGTATAATCTCCCTTTTTATGTTCTGTTTTATTCTGGAGGTATCAGTCATAACTTCAAAGGTGGCCAGGCCAGCATTCTGAAATGCTTCCTCCAGATTTTCACCATACGCACGAAAACCCACATCTGCTGTTACATCAAAAAATTCGAATTTAAGATTTGCATTTTTTTTAGATTTAGTTATGTTATCCACTGATAAACCCCTGTTTAAAGAAAAGTTTCCAGAAGGCCTGTTTTATCAGGCTACTTCCTGGAAAAATTCCTCTGGCGCTTTTTTAGGCTCCAAGCCACGGCCTAACCTTCGTGCAATTTCCTCATAATATTCCTTGGTTTTGATTGTTGTAGATGGATTAATTTTCTTTAAAGCTTTTTTGAAGTGCTTGTTGGATACTTTGGAAATATTCATGTCTTCATGGAGTGCTATCATTCCAGCCTTGCGGCATAACATTTCAATATCTGCCCCAGAGTACCCTTCTGTTTTTTTAGCAAGCTCCTGAAGTTTAACATCATCATCTAATGCCATGTGCCCCACATGGACTTTTAATATCTCTTTTCGTGCTTTTTCATCAGGTGGTGGTACCAGTACTACTTCATCAAATCTACCCGGCCGCAGCAGTGCTGGATCCATGAGATCAGGACGGTTGGTGGCCCCTATTACCACCACACCCCTTAACTCTTCCAGCCCATCCATTTCTGAGAGAATGGTGTTGACCATGCGCTCGGTTACTCTTGGTTCACCAGCTGC
The DNA here is from genome assembly GCA_013403005.1 of Methanobacteriaceae archaeon. Classification (NCBI taxonomy): domain Archaea; kingdom Methanobacteriati; phylum Methanobacteriota; class Methanobacteria; order Methanobacteriales; family Methanobacteriaceae; species Methanobacteriaceae archaeon. The sequence continues at coordinate 12,691 of JACBOA010000003.1, forward strand.
AGATCCCCTTATAGGGGCTATGGCATCGATTTCATCAAAGAATATTATACAGGGAGATGCCTGTTTGGCTTTTTTAAATATCTCCGTGATTTTTCTTTCTGATTCACCAAACCATTTACTGAGTATTTCTGAACCTTTGACTGAGATGAAATTAGCCTTGGATTCTGTGGCCACAGCCTTGGTTAGTAATGTTTTCCCGGTTCCAGGTGGTCCGAATAGTAATATGCCTTTAGATGGTTCGATTCCTATACGCTGGAATGAGGAAATGTTAGTTAATGGCCATTCAACTACTTCTTTAAGACTTTCCTTTAGTTCATCCAGTCCTCCGATGTCCTCCCAGTGGACATTGGGCACCTCAATGAAAACTTCCCGGAGTGCTGAGGGACTGATGGATTTCATGGAATCAATAAAGTCATTTTTGGTGACAAAAAGTTTATCCAATACCTCGGGAGATATGCGCTGCTCTTCCAAGTCAATGTCAGGTAAAACTCTTCTTAAAGCATTCATTGCTGCTTCACGGCAGAGTGCTGCTAAATCTGCACCTACAAATCCATGAGTTATGTCCGCTAACTTATCAATATTTACATCATCTGAGAGGGGCATGGCCCGGGTGTGTATCTCCAGTATCTCGGTTCTTCCTTCCCTGTCAGGTACTCTTAATTCAATTTCCCGGTCAAATCTACCTGGTCGGCGTAGAGCAGGGTCCAGGGCATCAGGTCGGTTAGTTGCTCCGATAACTATTACTTTTCCCCTTTCTTTAAGTCCATCCATCAGGGCCAATATCTGGGCCACAACTCTGCGTTCTACTTCACCAGTGACTTCTTCCCTTTTGGGTGCTATGGCATCGATTTCATCTATGAATATTACTGTGGGTGCGTTTTCTGCAGCTTCCTCGAATATTTCCCTGATTTTTTTCTCAGCTTCTCCCACGAATTTGCTCATGACTTCTGGCCCATTTATGGCCACAAAATTTGATCCACTCTCACTGGCAACTGCCTTTGCCAGAAGGGTTTTTCCAGTACCTGGTGCTCCGTGTAAAAGGACTCCTTTAGGGGGGTCGATTCCCAGGCGATCGAATATTTCCGGATGGCGGAGAGGTAGTTCGATCATTTCCCTGACTTTAGATATTTCGTTTTTAAGCCCTCCCACATCATCGTAGGTAACATCTGGAACTTTTTTTTCCATTACCTCCACAGCTTCTGGTCTCACTTCCACTTGGGTGGTGTCATTTATACGCACCAGCCCTGCCGGGTTGGTTGAAACTACAGTGAATTTGATTTCTCCTAGGGAAAATGGTGTGGTGGCTTCGAAGAATTCCCGGAATATATCTTCTGAGCCGGGAAATTCCCTTAAAGTTTCCTTGGTTCTTCGGGGCGATACCAGAGCCAGTACGTCTCCCCTGGTGATTGCTCTGCCCATGAGGTTTCTTTTAATGATATCTCCTGAGGCCATGATACGCATTCCTTTAGCTGCTGGGGCGATAACTACTTTACTGGCCATTCTTGGTTGTGCTTTACGTATGGTGATCATTTCTCCAATGGATGTTCCTGCATTGGAGCGGGTGAGTCCGTCCATACGTACTATCTCCAATCCCACATCTGCCGGGTAGGAGTTCCCAGCTATGGCTCCTGTAGTTCTCTTACCGATTATTTCCACTATATCTCCAGGTGACGCCCCGATTTTACTCATTAATTCATGGTCTATTCTTACCATTCCTTTGCCTACGTCCTGTTGCAATGCTTCGGCAACTCTTAGCTCTATTTCGCTTTCAGGCAACTTAAATCCCTCCATGAGTGTTAAAAAGAATTTAATTCTGTTTTTTATTTAAACTTATTACTTTTCTTGTGAGGTTTAATCTATGTGGAAAATGATTTAAATTTTTGTTGTATTCTTGACAAAAATCCCCTCCATTGATATGCATATTACTTCTCACATGCTCTCTATCTCTCTTTTTATATATGTTAATTGCCCCATTTCTTAGTAGGAGAGTGATAATATGCAGAAAAGTTTCAGAAATAATCAAATTCCGGATTTGAGAAGGAAAACACATTATAAGGAGGAAATAGACCTGATTTTTTTGGGCATGAGTTACTTCGTCCCAGTAGTGATCATGGTTACCATAATCCTAATCGGAGTGGTGATGGTATCAGCAACACCCAACTCAAACTTTCCGAACACCATTTAAACTTCTCTTTATCTTATTTATTGGACCTTTTATAAATGGAAATCTGTTTAATGTTGAATTCATGCATAGATAGAAAAAATCAGGATGAGATAAGAAATTTATAGAATCATCAGCGTCTACCAGAGTTATAATTTCCTAATGAATGAACTAAAATTTTATTTTATAGACAAAATAGTATCTAGTGGATTAGATTAATTCAATCCTGAAAATTTAGCCTTACAATCTTCATTCATCTACACACTGGATATATATGAATATTACAAGTAAATGGAAGATTTTTGAGTTTTTAAATCCTTACTTATCCATATAAATGAATAAGATTTGTAAAAAGGAATAGAACATCCATAAAAAATTTTTGGGAAATTAAAATTTATCACTAATTTTCCATTTCTGTGATTTACCCTTAAAAATGATTTTTATTCATTTTATTTAATTAAGAGATCTCTCTATTACTTTAGAATCAAAACGGGAAATAATTAAACGGGTATTGCCCCTTACTCCCTTTCCAGTGAATTGAGTGTCTATTAACCGTACAAATTCCAGTTTTTTAAGTGCACGATCAAATGATGCGTAGCTTAAAGATTTTTTCCCCTCTTTATGATATTCTTCTTTAAGAAGGTTGAAAAGATTCCCTGCTGTGGGATGATCTTCATCTAACTTTATAATCACCCTTAGAATGTTTTTTTCATCCTCAGAAAGTTTATTTATGGTGTCTTTAAGATGATGGGAGTCAAAGTCCTGCATTGCTCGTTCAAGGTGCTCCTTTTTAATGTTTCGTGAGGCATCGGCTTCAGCAAAGTTCCCACTGGTGCGTAAAAGATCAATTCCCACCCTTAAATCTCCTGTAGATTGTGTAACATCAGTAATTTCATCTAAAAGTTCATCTGAAATTACAGAAGGGTAAAAACCTATTTTCACCCGATCCTGGAGTATATCACGGATATCATGCCAGTTGTAGGGTTCGAATATGATTTCTTGGGGTATGAAAATGGAACTGACATTTTTATCCAGCATGTAACGGAATTCTATGTCAGATATTATGGCAAAAACCCCAGTTCTAACCCCTGGGAAAACTTCATGAGCCCGGAGAATATCATAAAGTATTTGGTTGGCATTTTTAGTGTAAAAAAGATGGTTAACATCATCCAATGCAACTACCAGGGCTTTTCCCTCATTAGAGAGCTTTTTCATAATCTCCCCATATATGCGGGAAAAAGGAACACCAGTTTCAGCTGGTAAAAAGCCAAATGAATGCTTGTATATTTGAGAAAAGATATTAAACCTGGTGTTATATAATTGGCAGTTCACATAGGCACATACAACTTTATCAGACCTTTTTTCTACCATTTCAAACATTTTACGAATGGCAGTGGTTTTCCCTGTTGCTGGAGATCCCATAATCACAGAATTAACTGGTTTGCCTCCCTTTAAAGCCGGGCGCAAACATATAGCCAGGGCTTCCATTTGCGCCTCCCGGTGCAAATAATTTTCAGGAACATAATCCGGGTTAAAAGCCATTATATTCTTAAAAAGAGTTTCTTCACCCATCAAAATATCTTCAACACGGTCTGGCATTATATTTACCCCGTCAAAATAATAGAGTATATCTATGATTGTTTATTTTTAATTGTCCAGATCAGCTTATATTTATTAGGATTTATAATTCAGAAATTCCGGTTTTATATCTTCAACACCTTGAACAGATTCTCCGCCTGAAATATTCAAGAAACGGACCTCAGAATTCATAGCAGCCCATTCAACCAGTTTTTTAGCCCATTTAAGTTTTTTCTGTTTTATCACATCTGCCGGACCATCCTCCTGGTTAGGTCGGGAATAGTGGGTTACTATCTTACCGAAATCCATACCTGATAAAACTATAACATGCGCTCCCAGAGCTATGGCCAGGAAAACACAGCGATCTCCATCTGTGAACCCTCCAAAGTTATATATGCTGGAAAGCGGCAAGCTTTGAGTGGTTCCCAGAACATTTACCAGTTTTGGTGTGTATTTTTTTATTTGTTCCAAGTTATTTCCATGGGCATGAACCACCATTAACGCTCCTTTATGATTAACGTGCAATATATCATTCATACGCCCATCCAAGTCAGTTACTACAATATCAGGAATCAAATCATCCTCTAGAAGGGCTGTTGTTGCTCCATCAGCAGCTATGAGAGTAACATCATCCAGATCCATATCTTTTAAAACAGTTAGATTGGACTTCAATGAGGGTCCGGCTCCGAAAATTATAACTCTATCCTGTATTTTTATGTCTTGTGGTGTAAGAGCACCTATATCATCCAGTATGTTGTTTAAAGTTTCTGCAGAGTGTTCATCATCCTCCCTTACAAAACCAAAGTCTTCCAGGATGAGCTGGTACCATTGCATCCAGAGGGTCAGTTCCATATATAAGGTATATCCCATTATATACATAATTAAATTTGTATTGTCCCTGACCATGTACAACCTACGGGCATATACCAGAAATTGTGCATGAGAAAATTGGAGGATATTTTTAATTGGAGTTGAAAAAGATGGATGAAACTTTGCTGATGATTCCTGGACCCACTCGTGTGGCACCCAGGGTCCTGAAGGCCATGTCAGAAAACATTGTTAACCACAGAAGCGCCATTTTTGGTGAAATTCTCACTGAAACCAATCAGATGATGTCTGAAGTGTTCATGACTGAAAACAAGTCTTACCTTATCACTGGCTCTGGCACTGCAGCCATGGAGGCTGCCCTGGCCAACACCATCAGTAAGGGAGACCGGGTGTTAAACATTGTGGGCGGTAAATTCGGACAACGCTTCATGCAGATAACCGAAACCCATGGTGGAATCCCTACTGAGCTGGAAGTGGAATGGGGGCATGCTGTTAACCCTGATGATGTGCGTTACATCCTGGAAGAGGAAGAAGACATTAAAGCAGTGACTATTGTGCACAATGAAACTTCTACCGGTGTGACCAACCCCATTGAAGAGGTGGGTAAAATTATGCAGGATTACGATGCCCTGTACATTGTGGACACTGTGTCCAGTCTGGGTGGGGATGACGTATTTGTAGACGGTTACGGAATCGACATCTGTGTCACCGGCTCCCAGAAATGCTTGGCTGCACCTCCAGGTATGGCTGCCATCACCCTAAGTGACGAAGCCTGGGATGTGGTGGATAAGACTGAAAATCAAACTTACTATCTTAACTTGAAAAAATATAAGAAAAGTGGAGATGCCACACCACCAGAAACTCCCTACACCCCCGCAGTTTCATTAATTTATGCTATGCAAGAAGCTCTCAGGGTTATCATGGAAGAAGGCTTAGAGGAAAGAGTTAAAAGACACAAATTAGCTGCTAAAGCCACCCAGAATGGTATTAATGCCCTGGGATTGGAATTATTCGCCCAGAAAGAAGTATCCAGTAACACCGTAACCTCAGTTAAGATGCCTGAAGGAACAACCGATGCAGAACTCAGGGGTACCATGAGGGAACGCTACCGGATTGAACTAGCCGGAGGCCAGGACCATCTTAAGGGTAATGTGTTCCGTATCGGCCACATGGGTAACATAACCCACAGAGAAATAATAAGCACCATCGCCGCATTAGAGATGACCATGCAGGGTCTGGGAATGGATGTAGAGATTGGTGAAGGTGTGGCTGCTGTGGCAGACACTTATCTGGAAGGGACCATCTAATCTCTTCCTTTAGGATTTTTTTCTAATTTTAAATACCTTTTTGAACTTTTTTAGCCTGTTAATTTTTTTTATGAAGTGGTTCATCTTTCATCAAATTAGTTAGCCCTGCTTGATCATAATTTATTTAACAAAACTATTATTTTATTCATTTTACTATAAAATATTTTTTATTAATTACATTATAAAAGGTATTAAATATTACTTTGCCTAAAGGATCTTTGGGTGAAAGTATGAATAAAATATTTTTTAGTATGATAATATTGGTTTTGTCCGTGATGATTATCTCAATTATTGGAACTGTTTCAGCTGCTAATTTAACTGTAAGCCCTGGTGGAAGTATCCAAGCAGCAGTGAATAATGCTTCTTCAGGAGATATTATAATAGTGAGTGATAATAACGGTTCTGCTTATACTTACACTGAAAATGTGATCATTAATAAAAAAGTTCAGTTACAGGCAAAAGTTGGAGGAAATATTACTATTCAGGCATTGAATTCCTCAAAATCTGTTTTTACCATTAATTCTGATGGTAGTGGTTCAACAATACAGGGATTCATCATAAAAACAACAAATAATGCTTATAGTATTTCTTTGACAAATGCTAATAATTGCAACATCATCAATAATACCTTTAACAATAACTATGGTGCCATATCACTTTCTGGTTCAAATAACAGGATCATTGGAAACACTTTAAACAATAACACCCTTGGAATATATGATCTTCGTGGTTCGAATCACATCATCCAAAACAACACAATAATAGGCAACCAATATGGAATACAAAGTTTCTATAGTTCAAATCACATAATCCAATACAATAACCTAACAAGTAATAATTACGGCATATACCTCGCCTACGGTTCAAATCACCTTATTCAAAACAATAACCTAACAAGTAATAATTACGGCATATACCTCGCCTACGGTTCAAATCACCTTATTCAAAACAATAACCTAACAAGTAATAATTACGGCATATATCTTGCATATGGATCAAATCATTACATTACAGGAAATAATTTAATTGATTCCACTACAAGTATGTGTCTAGTTTTTGCCAATACTGCCATAATTAACAATAATATCACTGGTAGCCAATATGGAATAAAGCTAATCTATTGCTCAAATATTACAATTAACAAAAACAGCATCTTTAAAAACAATTATGGAATATACATTTTGAATTCTACTGTAAATTGTAAATTTAACAATTTTTCCGAAAATTCACAATTTGGGCTTTATAGTTGGGGTAATGGAATTGTAAATGCTACAAATAACTGGTGGGGTTCCAATAATCCCATTATTTCTGCTGTTACTAACAGTGACATTTATGCGACAGCAGGAAATGTTACCTATAATCCATGGCTGGTTATGAATGTGAATGCCAGTCCTGGAGTTGTTGGTAATGGTAATTCCAATATCACAGTTGATTTAACTCACAATAACAATGGTGAGGATGTTTCTTCACAGGGGACCCTTCCAGATAATATTCCAGTGAATTTCACCACTACCTTGGGAACTGTTACCAGCCCAGTTTATACCCTTAACGGAAAAGCCATTTCAACATTTACAAGAGGAACTGCAACCTCAGGAACGGCATATATTAGCGTTTCACTGAATAAACAGACCATACAGACTAACATAACCATCGACACCATTTCACCTAGTGTAAATGCCAGTTTGGCAAGTGGCATTTATAATACTACCAAGTCCGTAACTTTGACTGTTTCAGATAACCTTGATTTAAATCCAATCATTTATTACACTATTAATGGCAATACTCCCACAACTTCTAGCACTAGGTATACCAGTCCAATAATGATCATTACCCCTGGCACTACAACATTGAAGTTTATGGCCGTGGATAGTGCAGGTAATCAGGCAATGGTTCAAACTCAAAATTACACTTTAAACCTTGTATCCAATATCAACATTAATAAAACTTATTCTAGGATTCAGGATGCTATTAATGACCCATTAACATTAAATGGTCATACTATTGAGATATCCGGAAATTTCACTGAAAATATAATAATACATAAAAAAGTTACTATAAAGCCTGTTTCTGGAGCTAATGTGACTATTTTTGCTTTGAATCAAACCGAACCCATTTTCACTATCATCTCAAGTGGAAATGGCTCTTGTATACAGGATCTCACGATAATAGGTGCTGGGACTTCTGCAAATGCCAAATGCATTAATATCATGTCCGCCAACAATTGTAGCATTATTGGAAACGTCATAATTGGAAATTATTATGGGATCTCCCTATATGCATCTAATAATACATTAATTCAGAATAACACAATAAATAATTCCTTATACTCTGCCATTGACATCACCAGTTCCTCAAATAACAAAGTAAACTTTAATCAGTTTTTTAATGGAGTAATTGGGGTAAACATTGTTAATTCTAATGATAATCAGGTTTTAACAAATTATCTTAGAGGAATTCAATTTTGTGCAATTTATCTTTCAACTTCCTCAAGAAACATATTTGCCAAAAACATTATTTTAGAGAATACTGTGGGAATATACGCATATAATTCTATGAATAACACGATTTTATATAATAACATTTCATCCAATCGTGCATATGGAATTTATTTTAGTGGAATGAATTTGGGCAGTGCAAATAACATATTTATAGGAAATTGTATTTCCAATAATTGTGGTGATGGAATGCAATTTTCAGGATCCTACAATAACAGCATCTTTGAAAACGATATCTCCAGTAACCGTAATAGAGGAATATACCTCTCTTCATCTTCAGCTAATTTAAATTTAAATAGAATAACTGGAAACAACGTGCATGGACTTGAAACTAGTGATAACTGTACTATAAATGCAACCAACAACTGGTGGGGAACCAACGAACCACTGGTTTCATCAGCAAGTGGAAGTGCAATATACACGGCCGGTGGAACAGTTCTTTATGATCCATGGCTTGTAATTAATTTAACTGGTTCAGTTGTTCATGTAACACACCAAAATACTTCTAATTCAGAGATAACCGCAGATTTAACCCATAATAACCGTGGAGAAAACACATCCGGTTCAGGATCAATACCTGACGGATTGCCAGTTAATTTCACCACCACACTCGGAAGCATCACCCCCACAGCCACTACTAAAAAAGGTAAAGCAACTGTTATTCTCACATCAAGCCCCTATTCTGGTGCAACAACAGTCACAGCAACCATGGACAATCAACAAGTTTCTAAAGCGTTCCGTAAATCTTTTAGCACCATACAATCTGCTATCAGTAATTCGTTAACTGTTAATGGTGATGTTATTTTGGTGGAAAGTGGCACCTATGTTGAGAATGTTGTGGTGAATAAGAATTTGACCATATTTTCTGAGGGCAATGTGACTGTACGGGCTTCGAATCCTTCACAACCTGTTTTTAAGATAAACAGCTCGGGCAGTGGAACATTAATTCAGGGTTTTATTATTTCAGGGGCGGTTAATAGTTTTGGATTGCTTTTGAATGGATGTTCAAACTGCACAATCAATAGCAACACCATAACCAACAATTTCTTTGGAATCCTCACTAACGCGGTCAAAACTATGAATAATGTTATTATGAACAGTAATATAACCAGTAATCAAATGATTGGGTTAGCCACTTGTAATGCTGATAATTATGTAATTTATGGGAACACAATCACCTATAATGGATATGGTGGGATGGAGCTTCTTGATTCGAAGAATAATATCCTTCACACTAACTTGATAATGAGTAATGATGGCCCTGGGATTTTTATTTCGAATTTAAACAACACTTTAATTCAAAATAACCTTATCCCCGGAAATGTATATGGTGTATATATGGAATACTGTGGAAATTGCACAGTTTATGGGAATTTAATAGTTCAGGGCATATATGGAATATACACTAATTCTTCATCAGCTGATATTAATTTTAACAGAATTGCTTCAAACAGTCAATACGAGCTTATCAGTGAAAATGGAAATGTAAATGCAACCAACAACTGGTGGGGATCCAATACTAATCCCGTGAATCTGGGTGAAATTGTTTACAATGGATATGTGGATTATAATCCCTGGCTCATACTGAGTATTGATCCTTCATCCACTGTTAATTCGGGTGGAAATGCCAGCATAATCGCTGATTTAACTCATAATAACCTGGGACAGGACACTTCATCTCTGGGGCATGTTATTAAAGGCATATCCATTACTTTCGGCACTAACTATGGAACGATTACTAGTTCGGCTCTTACTTTTAATGGAAAGGCCGCAGCCATATTGAATCTGGGTACTACTGCGTCTCGGACGGTGACTGTTAATGCTACTCTTGATAGTCAGACTGTGTCCAGGCAGATGACTATAACTCCTGGATCAGCAGTATTGAACATTACCAGCTCTGCACTGAACATTACCACCCTTCAACCCATCAGTTTAACTTATACGGTGCCTTTGAGTAGTTCTGTGACCTGGCTCAGTGTACTCTGGAAGAACACCTATGTATTTTATGGTGAACTGCAAATATTAGTAAATGGAACTGTAGTAAAAAGTATAGGATATGTTAATCCAGGTTACAATACCTGGAAAAACAGCGGTTATCGGGATGATGTTTTCAGGGCAATACTATATGCAAACAATTACATACTACAGGACGGAATAAAACCCAACGCAATACCAGCAAGCTTTTGGAATGATCTATCCTCATTGTATGGTTTAACCAGCACAGAATTGCAGTTTATCCAGAATCACCGATTAGAGTTCATTGACAACATAACACTTAAATTAACCTATCCTGGAGCAGATGCACCAAATATAACGGTCACTGATCCTCTGACCAACAGTACAATAAACTTGAACTTCACAGGAAACACTGCCATCAGAACAAGCCCCATCATGTACTTGGATGGTTTTTTGGCGGGTTATGAGGGTGTTAAGAGTTTTGCCATTGCCACTACTAAAGTTAATGATGATATTCTTGCTTACTGGCTAAACCAGAATTCCACTTATCCAGTAGGGGCAATGAAAGCCGCTTATGGAACATTCTTAACAGCTTTGCTAATGGAATATTGTCATGATCAAGTAGCTGATGTAGTAGCCAGAGAATTTAATATAACTTGGACTAGAACACACCCCATAGCAGTTTCAGTGGGAGATGATGCCTACCAAACTTATCTAACCCTAGAATGTGACCATAGCATGGGCACGACAGTTGCCGGATCACTAAAGAACACAATCCTGTTCAACTATATCTGTTCGTCATCAATTTCACCCATTGAATATGCACTCATGAACAATTTAGGACTTAATCAGATCATTACCATCAATTCATCTGTCAGTTCTGTATTAATAGATTTAATTCATGACTTAGGCAATAATATTCCTTTAGAAATGTTTATTCAGAAGGGTTATATCATAATAAAGTCTGTAGGAAATAATAGTAATTTTATGGTAGTTGATCCTGAAACTGGCATTGTAAGGGATATTAACACAGTTTACAATTACTATGGAGCATACTGCTTCCATGACCAGTTAACAAGCCAATCTTACCAAGTAGGTGAAAATTTCCAGGAAAAAGAAGTATACCTTAATATAAACTATGTATCAAAATTGTTTGGTAGTGTGGTTAAGGTTTTTACAGGAGTTGAAGCAATTAAATTTTCAATACTACTACTTGGCGTTGCACCACCACTCGGTACAATAGCAGGAGTTGGAGGTATTGTGGTTGGATCAATACAAATAGGAAGGGGTTTTTACCAATTGTATGATGCTGCAGTTAACACTCCTTGGACTACAAGCCGAAATTACGAAGAACAGCTCAATGAAGATTGGCATGAATGGTTTATTAATGGGGGGCCTTGGTAAAAAAACCTTGATTTCCCATTTCTGGCATAAATATAAATGTTCACGGTGATAATTTGGATAAAAAACAGTTCAGGAAAAATTTAAATAGACTATTATTTTTATCTATTATTATAACAGTTGGTGTTATACATGATTTTTTATACAATAATACTTTGATTAACTTATTTTTAGTAATAATTGTACTCATCTGTACATTAATTATATTTTTTGTAAGGGTAAGATCGGAAAATATTAAAATATGAAATATGTTAGACGCAGCATGGATTTTGAAGGATTCAAAAAAAATCCTAAAACAGGGATAAAAATAAGGACTCTCACATTCAACAGAAAGGTCGTAAACATATTAAATCTTGGAACTAGTGCTTTTCGGTCGGTTACGGTTAATGCATCTTTGAATACTCAGAATGTGTCCCTGCAGATGACTATAGCTCCTGGATCAGCAGCATTGAACATTACCAGCTCTGCACTGAACATTACCACCCTTCAACCCATCACTTTAACTTATACGGTGCCTTTGAGTAGTTCTGTGACCTGGCTCAGTGTATTCTGGAAGAACACCTATGTATTTTATGGTGAACTGCAAATATTAGTAAATGGAACTGTGGTAAAAAGTATAGGATATGTTAATCCAGGTTACAATACCTGGAAGAACAGCGGTTATTACATTGATGTTTTCGGGGCAATACTATATGCAAACAACTACATACTACAGGATGGAATAAAACCCCAATGCAATACCAAAAAGCTTCGGAACAATCTAAAATCATTGTTTAATTTAAATAGTAATGAATTGCAGTTTATCCAGAATCACCGACTGGAGTTTATGGACAACATAATAGTTAAATTAACCTACCCTAGAGCAGTTTCACAGGCTATGACGGTCACTGATCCCTTGACCATCAGCACAATAGATCTTAATTTCACTTAGGTACTGTTCTTAGAATTAGTCCCAGTTATATATTTGGATGGTTTTAGGGTGGGTTATGAGGTTGTTAAGAGTTTTGCCATTGCCACCACTAAAGTTAATGATGATATTCTTGCTTACTGGCTAAACCAGAATTCCACTTATTCAATGGGGCTATGAAAGCAGCTTATGGAACATTCCTGAACTCCCTACTAGTGATCAAATGTCATGACCTGGTGGCAGATTCAGCAGCAGCCCGATACAATGTCACTTGGACTCGCACCACACCCACTGCAATTTCCACACTCGACGATGCCTACAGCACCTTACTAACCGGAGAAATGGACCACCGCATGGGAATGGACGTAACCGGAAACCCCCAAAATGTGAAAGCCTTCCGTTTCGCCTGCTCATCAGCATTCTCACCCATAGAATACTGGATAATGTCCGCACTATTCCCCAACAACACCAACGGAACCACCACAGGCACATAACCCACAGGAAGCGTAACCATTGGCCTGGGACACACCCTACTAAATGGCGGAACCCTGGAAATGTTCGAAAGCAATGGCCACATAATAATCAGACAACTCGGAAACAACACCAAAGTACTAGTAATAGACCCAGAAACAGGACTAGTAATGGACCTAATGAACGGAACAAATACTTGTGGAAGCTACTGCTATAAAAGCCAACAAACAGAATGGGCATGCAACCTAACAGAAAGCATATATAAAAATGGACAGACAATCTTAGATCTCCTTATAAAAGGCAATGGAACCATTGACTTCAATCAACTTGCCAATAACATTAAATCGGGGCTTATGGGATTCTTGAATAGTGCTATGATATCATTGGAAGTTAGCAACATGTTTCTTACAAATTCCCTATCTGAATTTACACAATTTTATTCAGATGGTGTTAAGGTAAATTTTAATTTTAATAATTTTTTAGTCGCCGCTCAATATGATATTACAATCGGCCTTCTTGCCGTTGGCGGTCCAGATGTTCTTGCAGGTGAAAGTGCAGTAGAATTTTTAGCTGGTCTAATAACTACTGGAATAGGTCTATATAGGGGGGATTTCTCCGAAATGAGAGAAAATCATTGGCTAGAAATCAAGCTATATGGAACAACACTTTATAGTAGGCATGCTGTAGTCTTTGAAACTCCTGAAGCATCATTATTACCAGAAAAAAGAAGAGTTAATAATACCAATACAACTAACAGATTTTTATCAGTGTATTTCATTTAATCTATTATATAACTATTAAACAGGACGTGGCGTATGAAGACAAGTTCAGAATTGATAAAAATTATATTTGGAAGTTGGTTTTTAATATTAACCTCATCCTGGTACTTGAAAGACCCCTCTTTCACATATTATATTCCATTGATCTTCTTTTTTTTGATTAACCTCATAATTGATGTGTTTAAATTAAAAGCATATTATAATAAAAATCTTTTTCTATTTTTTGGGGTTGTTTTTTTAGTTTTAATGGGATTAAGTTTAATTTTGCTCTCTCCAACTGTTGATAAACTCTTATACTACATAGAAGTTGGAATATTCACACTCCTAATCATACTATTCATTAGAAGTGCACTTAAAAAAATAGGAAATACTCAAAAAAAATAACAAAAAGATAATACTTCAGAATAACCTGATTATGGCCCTTTACATGATGCTAACTGTTATTCCGACCAGCAGACAGACTGCTCCAGTGATCTCGGAGAAGAACTCCGTTCTAATAATGAAACCGTAAGTATGGAAAAAATGAAACTTGTGTGGTTAAGTCTTATAAGTACTGCGGCTATATGCTGCTGAAGGAGGATCTGCAACAGCAGTTGGAGGCACAGCAGGTGTATTGGAGTTAGGTGCCGTGGGAACTGTTATGGTTGAAGGAGGGGCATTTATTGGGATGTCAGTTGCAGTTGCTGTACTGCTTTATGAACCTTATTTCATGCTTTATGAATTCCCAGAAAAACTCAGAATAATGAAAGAAATCTACGACATGAAAAAAAATCAAAGCGAAACATGGACAGGAGCATTATCACTATTCTTACCAAAAGACCGAGAACCAACACCGGAAGAACTTCAAGAAGCAAACATGAAGGCCGCATCATTATTGATGAGTTGTATGAGAATAATGACATTGAACTTTTCAATGAACTTCAAGAATTAGGAAAAACTTATTTGGCTGGGAAAAAACTTGAAGTAGTTAGAGTAGGGAATCAGATTGGAATACCTCAGAAAGATGGAACATATAAATTTAGAGATGGAGGTCCGGATTTAGATCCAGATTTATGGACACAGGCATTCCTAAAAATATGCCGTGGTATAAAGAAACAGGGTCAAAATATGATTAAAGGTATCGCAGAAGGTAACCCTGTTGAAATTGCCAAAGCAAGTGCTGGAGTAATTTTTGGAATTGGTGCTCTTTGGATATTCGGTGGAGCGTATGCCTATGATATTATTATAAAAGATTGGATTGAATTTAATAAAACTAGTAATAACACCACTAATAATAATACAAATTATACACCAAATTACCCTTAGTATGATAAGAAAGGAGTTTTTAAATGGTTTTTGGCAAAATTCAAAATAAATTGAAAAAAAGATCACTAATGCGAAAAGGCAAAGAATTTTTAAAACAGGGTGAATATGGAAAGGCGTTAGAGTGTGATAATGAAGTTTTAAAGCTTTATCCTAGAGATATTAGTGGAATGAGAAACAAAAATATAACTTTAGAAATTATGGGGAGATATGAAGAAGCATCAAAATGTTACCTTGCAGTACTGGAGTTAGAACCTGATTCTAGTAAAGATTGGAGTTTTAAAGGAGATGCTTTTAATTATCTACATAAATATGAGAATGCTCTTGAGTGTTACGAAAATGCTTTAAATTTAGATCCAAAGAATTTTGAAGCTTGGAACAACAAAGGTGTTGTTCTCAAAAAGGTTGGTAAATATGAAGAAGCTTTAAAATGTTTTGATCAAGCTCTAAAATATTTCCCCAAATTAAGCGGATACTGGACTAACAAAGGCATTGCTTTAATTGAACTTAAAGAATATCAAAAAGCCATAGAATCTCTTGATAAAGCTTTGGAATTAAATTCAAACGATGAAAGAGCATGGTATTATAAAGGCATTGTGTTTAAAACTCTTGAAAAAGATGAAGAAGCTTTAAAATGTTTTGATAAAGCTTTGGAAATTGATCCTGATTATGAAGATGCTAAAAATGCAAAAAAAGAAATTTTATCTTCTAAATCTTAAATTTTCGCCACAACCCAAGTAACCAATAAAATCCTAAGGTAGTGGCTGAACAAGAAATCATTATACGCTCTTGTCCCTATGAAAGCTGCGTATGGTAAGTTCCTAGCTTCTTTATTGATGATTAAGTGTATGACATGGTGGCAGATCAAGCAGCTTCTAAGTTTAACGTTACCTGGAGTCGTACTACTCCTATTGCAGTTTCAGTTTGTGATGATGCTTATGATGGTTATATGACCTTAGAGTGTGATCATCGTTTTGGTATGGATGTTACTGGTGATTCAAGTAATGTTTATGCGTTTAGGTTTGCCTTTTCATCTACCATTAATCCGATTGAGCGTGGGGTTATGAAAACATTGCTCCCAAGTATTGATGATTCTTTTGAAGTAAATTCTTCTTTAGGCCGTTTGTGTTCTTCTATTACTATTGGTTTAGGGCAGATCCTTTTAAATGGTGAAATGGTTGATATCTTTGTGAGTAACGGTTATTTGGTGATTAAGTCAGCGGATAATCGATTGTTTTTAGTGCTTGATCTTGAAACTGGAATTGTCCGCGATGTAATGGTCACTAATAATTCTACTTTTTCTTATAGTAGTTGGTGTTATTCTGACCAGCAGACAGAAGGGGCCAGTGAACTGGGTGAGAAATTGTTGAATAATCTACCTGAATGGTTAAGTTCGATTGATGATATTTGTTTAAGTAAAAGTTGGGCTCTTATGGAGTTGGGCGTTGCAACAGCGAAATTCTTAGCACCGTTATTACTGCCTTTAATGACAATAAACTTAATTGATTCGGTTATGCCTGGGGCGATAGAGGTAGCCGAGAGAAATGGACGATTTGACCGCACTATATTTCTTATTCCCTTATGTATAAGTATTGGGGAGAATCAGGTCCATCACAATGGTTCTGGGATACATTATATGAAGGATTAGAAAAATATTATCATGATATCATTCCATCACAATCTGATCTAGAAAAAGAGCAGCCTACAAATTTTATGGGAAGTTCAATAACGCCAGATTGTAATTTCATGATTTATGGATATGGTGGTGATGAAGAGGATGACACTTGGCTCCATTATAAAGTTGTTAGAACTCCCCCTAATAATGATTGTTGGGTTTTGGAATGTTCTATTGTTTATTATGTTGGGGACAAATCTTATAGAGAAACTCAATATGCTGTTTTGCTACCGGGAAAACTTCTCTGTACTTTACCAAGGTGATCATCACACATTTAAATTTAAAATACCTAAAAATGAACAAGGAGGAATAATTGCAACTTATTCAGTAACTTATTACTGTTTTCAAAAAATGCCAAATAATAATATTTAAAGGAGATATAATCGATGGATATTACAGGAACATCTCAAGTTTATTATCTTTCACCAGCTTATTTGCTGATCATTGTGGTATTAGTGGGTTTTATTTATCATTTGATTCGCAATCAGAATATAAAAACACGCTTCTATCAAGCACCCTCATTGGAATCATTATTACTGTAATATTAGTGCCTCTAGATAATCTGATATATTTTTTCTTAGAAATGGGTAAGTTTATAGCTCTGGTAATTCTTGGAGGATTTCTCGCTGTTGGACTTAAAAAGTTAAGAATCACAAATGAAACTGAAGATTTCCATGAACTTCCTGAAAATGAATCAGAGGACCATAGGAAATGGTGGTCTGGTTTAAGTCCCAGAAATCAAACCATTGCCATTTGCAGCGCTTCTTTACTGAGTATTATTTTAATAATCAGTGTAATTTGTCTTTTAACTCCTGTTGAGAATTCAACCTTACTTGGTCTTAATTTTAATCCTTCAAACGGGTTTGTAAATGCGGATTATACTGATAGTGGGGAAATGATTGTTTGTATAGCTAATAACACTACACAATGCCTCATAAATGGTTCTTCAGAAGTAAATGCAACTGTTACAATTACATCAAGTGATTTAGGTATCTATAATCAAACCATACCATTAGATGCGGAAAATAACTTTGCCTACAATATTAACATACCAAAAAATGTTTCTATTATCAAAATCACGTTATACGCCACTAAATCAGCGAAAAAAGATAGATATATTAATTTCTTCATTAAAAAGCAATAATAACAGAAGTTCCATATTTCAATAGTTACGGTGCTGATGCCAATGGAAACACTTATGATGGGGGATATGAAGGTGTTAGAAGCTTTGCCATTGTCACAACTAAAGTTACGGATGAAACTTTACAGTGCTGGTTGGATAAGAAGTTTTTGTATCAGGCAGGGCCTACGAAGGCTGCGTATGGCACTTTCCTAGCTTCTTTATTGATGATTAAGTGTCATGACATGGTGGCAGATCAAGCAGCTTCTAAGTTTAATGTTACTTGGAGTCGTATTACTCCTATTGCAGTTTCAGTTTGTGATGATGCTTATGATGGTTATATGACCTTAGAATGCGATCATCGTTTTGGTATGGATGTTACTGGTGATTCAAGTAATGTTTATGCGTTTAGGTTTGCTTGTTCTCTTGTTATCAATCCCATCGAGCATTCTGTTATGAAAACATTATTCCCCTCCATCAATTCTTCTTTTACAGGAAATATATCCGAAATTTATTCTTCTATTACCATTAGTTTGGGTCAGAAGATGCTTAATGGTGAAATGCCAAATACATTCATGAGCAATGGTTATATAGTGATTAAATCCGTTGATAATCATTTATTCTTGGTGATCGATCCTGTAACTGGCATAGTCCGTGATGTTATGGTCACCAATCCAACTTTTTCTTATGGTAGTTGGTGTTATTCTGATCAACAAACTGAGTGGGCCAGTGAACTTGCGGAAAAATTGAATGGCACGAACCTCAGTATTCAACCGGACTGGCTTAAATCTACATATGAGATTAGTATGAGAGCTGGTTTAGTTGCTTTAGGAACCGGAGCCATAGCCGAAAGTGCTGGAACAGCATTCGGAACTGGAACATTAATAGGAACCGGAATGCTATTAACAATCGCAGCATATGCTATGCCAATTACAGCAGGTGTAGTTGTAGCCTGTGTCATATTCGAAATTTGCGTTGATCAAGGCTGGCTACCACCCGAAAAATGCCGAGAAATATGTGGAAATGCATTCTTACCCTTTGCTTTAATAAACACATTCATCTATGATGAACCAACACCCACAATACAACAACTAAAAGAAACATACTGGAAAACCAGCGAATTATTAAGGTTAATATCAGAAAATGAAGATGAAGAATCTTATGATGTGATGTTTGGATACCCACATACCCCTAGTGGATTGGCTGTAGCTGAGAGGTATGAACATTTATTTGCCCCACCACCCATAGGCGGTGACAATGATGAGGATATGACTGAAGTTGGGAAGTTTATAAGAGAAAAGTTGGAAAAAACAAAAGAAAAATGGAATGATGGTGATTTCATTGGTGCTATGAAAGAATTTAAATGGGTAATTGCTGGAAGTAGTGTAATTACTTTAAAATTGGCCTATGAAAACTTAGAATTAATAGAAGAATTCATAAAAAATATTTCTAAATCCAGTAGTGCGAGATTATGTTAATATATTAAATTTCATTAAATTGAGGAGTATGTTAAGAATGGGTGTTTTTGATAGTTTTAAAAAGAAATCCATGAATAATAAAGGTATTAAACTTATAAATCATGGGAAATTTGAGGAATCACTAGAATATTTTGATCAATCAATTAAAATAGATCCCAAATATGATAAAGCATGGTACAATAAAGGCAATGCTCTTAGTAAAATGCAAAAATTTGAGGATAGTTTGATTTGTTATGATAAAGCTTTGGAATTGAACTCTGACTATGATTTAGCATGGATGGGTAAAGGTTTTTCTTTAGCCTATTTAGAAAGATATGAAAAAGCACTGGAATGTTTAAATAAGGCATTACAATTAAACAAGGAAAATGAAAAAATTTTTTATGGCAAAGGGTATGTTTTAGTGAAACTTGGAAAACTAAATGAAGCAGAAAATTGTTTTGATAAAGCTTTAGAATTAAACCCTGACTATGAAGATGCTAAACAAAGTAAAAAAGCCATATCAAAAATCTTCAAATCTATCCCATATCTAAAATAAAATTTAGCCCCTTAGATTTTTCTTATTGAAAGAATAAATATAATGATTTTTTGGAAAAAATTAAACTATTTTTAGTTAAACTTCCCTTATCATAGTCGCAACAGTCTTAAAGAGTATCGGACCATCCATCCAGGCCTGTTTCAATAGATAAGCTGGTCTCAGGTAGAATCGTCTGAAGGCTGTTTTTTGCATTTTTTTGAGTTCATCCATGGAACAGTCCACTGTTTCCAGCACAGGGGAGAGAAGAGTGTATTTGGACCAGTCCTTCACTTTAATCAGGTTCCCTTGAACTGCTTGCTGATAGAAGCGAGTTCCAGGGTAGGGTGTGGCCAGACTGAAAACCGCATATGAAGGGTTCAGATCCCTTGCAAATTTAATAGTTCTTTCAATGCTATCCTTAGTGTCCCCAGGCATTCCCAGGACTACAGAAGCTATGGTGCGTATATGATTCTTTCGGGCCAGTGAAAATGCATTTCTTATTTTTTCAATGGTTAATTGTTTGTTCACCCGGTCCAGTTGCTGCTGATCCGCGGATTCCACTCCCAAAAACAGGGTTATACACCCAGATTCCCTCAATTTATGAAGTAATTTATCAGAAAGGGTATCTGCCCGGGCTGTGCATCCCCAGTAAACATCAAGCTTCCTTTTGATAATTTCATCACAGATTTCTGCCACCCTACTTGGTTTTAGAGTGAATGTATCATCCATAAATGCAATCATACCCGCTTCATGGTCATTAATGAGGTGTTCCATTTCATCCACCACGTTTTTCGAGGATCTCATTCTGAGTTTGTTTCCATGCAGGGCGGCAGAGGCACAGAAAGAGCACTGCATAGGGCATCCCCTTCCTGATATTAGAGTAGCAGTGTGTAACTTCATATTGAGAATTTTATAATGATCCATGGGAAGTAAGTGCCGTGCTGGGAAAGGCAATTCATCAAGATCCATAATTAAAGGCCGGGGTGGTGTTACCACATCCCCATAGGCTATGCCCTTTACTTTTCTCAGATCTCCACCTTCAGATAGGGTTTCCACCAGTTCCAGCATGGTGTATTCTCCCTCACCCATCACTACCACATCCACGTATTCTCTTTCCAACATTTCCTGGTAATTAAAGGTGGGATGATATCCTCCCATGACCACCGTAGCTTGGGGACAGGTTTTCTTGGCCAGCTGAGCAGTTCGCAGGGCATTGGATATGGTGGGGGTCAGGGCGGTGATGGCTACCAGATCCGGATTTGCTTTTCTTATTTCATCTTCCAGTGATTCCCAGCTGAGTTCCAGTGCCGCGGCATCAATTATTTCCACATCAATATTATTTTCCTCTAAAACCGCAGCAATATATGCTATTCCCAGTGGAGGTGCCACTAATCCTATGAATTTGTATTTGGAATTAAAGTAGGGTGGATTAATGAGCAAAACTTTCATTTAATCACCTGAATAAATAAAATAATATCTAATTCACTTGGGGAGGGGGATGTCTTCATTTTCATCAACTATTATCTCTATTAGTACTGGTTTATTAAGTTTTAGTGCTCCGTGCATTGCATCTTCAACTTCCCCTGGAGCAGCCGCGATTTTGGCTTTTATATGGTAAGCATGGGCCAGTTTTAGGAAATCAGGATTTTCAAGTTTCACTTGGAATGATCCGTCATAGTAGAGCTCTTGCCACTGCCGTATAATCCCCAGGGATTGGTTATTTATCAAGCAAATTATGATGGGTAAGTCCAGTTCAGCGATAGTGGCTAGTTCCTGAACTGTCATCTGAAAACCACCATCACCCACCACAACCACTACCTTCCTATTAGGTCTGGCCAGACTAACACCCACTGATGCAGGGATTCCATAGCCCATGGGACCGAATCCGCCAGAAAAAATCATGGAAGATGGTTCTGAAACATTCATCAATAGATTTACCCATGTAGTATGGCTTCCAGCATCATTCACCAGAGTAGAATCCCCTATATTGTCTAAAATTTCTTTAATAGCTTTTTGAGGTTTTAGGGGAATGTCGTCAAAATCAGTCCTGATTTTATGAACCTTATCATATTTTTGAAGTTCCTCCAGCCATTTTTCAGTGTTTTGAGCTGATATTTCGCTAATTTTTACCAGGAAATCCTTCACATCAGCTTGGATATTGAGGGTCCCCTTTAAAACATCACTGTCCAGATTAACATGGATTACAGGAAGATTCTCTGGACCATGCCTTGGTCCTGATAAACCTTTAGGGGTTCGTTTTGATAAAAAATCCTGAGTTTTTTCAGATAAGCCTCCAATGGTTCTTTCTGATAACCTGCATCCCAAGGCCAGGATGAGGTCTGAATTTTTTCCTGCAAAGTTTGCTGCAGGGGTTCCTCGAATTCCTAAAAGCCCCATGGAAAGGGGATGTTCTTCATTTATCACTCCCCGAGCAGGGTAAGTGGTGGCCACTGGAATTTGATGCTTTTCTGCGAATATACGCATATCTTCAATGGCATTAGACCATAAAACCCCTGCTCCAGCCAGGATTAGGGGTTTTTTTGATTTCTCAAGCAGATCTTCTACTTGTTTAAAGTCAGCCCAATCTGTCTTAATGGCTACTTTCACCTGTTCATCTAGTAATGATTCATCAACTTCCTCCTGGAGAACATCACGAGGAAAGTTTAGATGTATTGGACCGGTTTTGCCGTTTTTTAGAATGAAAAGCGCCTTTTTTAAAATTCTAACCCCTTCAACAGGGTCCTTTATCAAGTGGCTTTCGAGGGTTACCGGTTCAAAAACAGCATTAATATCCACATCCTGAAAGACATTCTGATACTTCAAATTTCTTGGAACATCGCCAGTAATCACTAATAGAGGAACTGAATCTTTGTAAGCTGCCGCTACACCCATCACCAGATTTAAAGCTCCTGGCCCTGCGGATGCTGCACACACTCCTGGTTGGAATGATGCTCGTGCATATCCATCTGCTGCGTGGGCTGCACCCTGTTCATGGCGCATTAGTATGTGTTTAATAGATGATGTGCGTAGTGACTGGTACAAGGGTAGAATTTGTTCCCCTGGGTGGCCGAATATGAATTTAATACCTTCTTTTTTGAGTATTCTAACCAGGGCATCTGCTAATGAAATCTTAGCCACTTTTTGCATGGGTTAAATTATGGTGTACTAATTAATTAAACTTAATCAGAATTTTTTTGATACCTTTCAATGTACACTGAAATTGAAATTCTTAGATGAATCATCTTTTAGCTTTTCCTATTTTTTAGCAGTTTATTTAATGACAACTGAATTGATAAATTTTGAAATAATTAATTATTACCATCATATACGCACTAATAGTGATTATAATCCCATAATACTTAGTATTATTGCCCTTAATGAATACATAAGTCTTTTTATACCTATTTTGACCTTAAGGCTCCTGTGCCGCCATATGCATATACAATAGAAAGTTAACCTTTTTGTAAGAGTTTTATGGATAATTTGGAGTGTTGAACTCGTTTTTTTATTATGAAGCTGTTATCCTGGTTTTTAGCTGCTTCAGTAAGGTTAACGTTAACCATCTCACCAGTGGCGATTCCCATAGTAGGTATAATTTTCTATGCTGCTTCCTTCTAAGAAAGGACCCTGGATATTAAATCCTTTGCCAGTGATTTGTTGGTAGGGTTTTTTCAATCCAATTTACAAGATATTGAAGTAAAAACATTTTAATAAAAGTTGGGTAGTTGCTGGTGCATCCCGATACCCTGATAGTCATTATTAAAAAAAAAAATAAGTTGATTTTTGGTGAAATATTCCGCAAACCGGAGTTGAATTAAAATTATAAGTTTTTTCGTTCTTACTTTCTGTTTTTACTGAATTCCGGATTTTTTTGATAAATTTATTGATTGGATTTGCATAATCTAAGGGCGGTTTAGTATTATTGCTAGTTTAGTATTCGTTACATGGCAAAAATTTATGGGATTGATAAAACATATGTACATTAAATAAAAGTTGAGGAAATTGATGATCTTAAGGGGATAGAGGAGGGGTTAATATTGCCCAGTGAATTAGATGCTCTTTTAAAGGAAAATAGATTATTTCCACCATCTGAAGATTTATCAGAGAATAGTAATATCCAGATATGGATGAAAAGGTATGGAATTGAGGATTATGAAGAACTTCTGCAAAGGGCTGAAAAAGACCCTGAATGGTTCTGGGATGAGCTCGCCAGAGAGCTGGAATGGTTTCAACCCTATAAAGATGTCTTAAAATGGGATCCACCCCACGCAGAATGGTTCATTAAGGGTAAATTCAACATTGTGCACAATGCCCTGGACCGGCATGTTAAGACCTGGCGTAAAAATAAGGTGGCATATATATGGGAAGGTGAATCAGGAGAGGTAAAGAAGCTCACCTATCATGATCTTTATCGTAAGGTTAACCAGATGGCCAATGCCCTGCGTGGTCTTGGTGTTAAAAAGGGCGATCGTGTGTCTATTTACCTGCCCATGATCCTGGAGTTACCCATTGCCATGTTAGCTTGTGCCAAGATCGGAGCAGTGCATAGTGTGGTTTTTTCTGGTTTTTGGGCTAAAGCATTCCAGGAAAGAGCCAACGATGCTCAGGTAAAAGTTGCTATAACTGTTGACGGATTCTATCGTCGGGGAAAAGTCATACCACTTAAAGAAAATGTGGATGAAGTTTTAGATGACATTCCATCCCTGGAAAAGCTTATAGTAGTTCAACATGCCCATTGCTCTGTGGATATGAAACCTGGAAGAGATTTATGGTGGGATGAGGTGATCCAGGATCAGGAAAGAGAATGTCCCACAGAGATCATGGATGCAGAAGACCTACTTTTCATTTTATACACCTCCGGAACAACCGGGAAACCTAAAGGAGTGGTGCATGTCCATGGTGGCTACGCAGTTGGCATCTATGCCACTTTAAAAATGGTTTTTGACCTAAAAGATGAGGATATATGGTGGTGTGCTGCAGATATTGGCTGGATAACTGGCCACAGTTACATTGTTTATGCACCACTGATTATGGGAGCTACTTCCGTTATGTATGAAGGCGCTCCCGATTACCCTGATCCTGATAGATTGTGGAGGATGATTGAAGATTATGGTGTGACTGTATTCTACACCGCCCCCACCACCATTCGCATGTTCATGAAATACGGGGAAAAATGGCCTCAAAAGCATGATTTAACTTCTCTCAGACTTCTAGGTAGTGTAGGGGAACCTATTAATCCAGAAGCATGGATGTGGTACCATAAACACATTGGAAACAGGCAGTGCCCAATTATGGACACCTGGTGGCAGACTGAGACTGGTATGCATCTCATAACACCCCTCCCCATTACTCCCCTCAAGCCCGGCTCTGCGGTGAAACCATTCCCTACTGTGAAGGCAGATGTGGTGGATGATAATGGAGATTCCATCAGTGAAGGAGGCGGTCACCTGGTAATTAAAACACCCTGGCCTGCTATGTTCCGCACCCTTTACCAGGATCCGGAACGTTACATTGATGCTTACTGGAGCACCTTCCCTGGCATATATTTAAGTGGTGATGTGGCCCGTTTGGATTCGGATGGTTATTTCTGGATACAGGGCAGGGAAGATGATGTCTTAAATGTTGCAGGACACCGTATAAGCACTGCAGAGGTTGAATCTGCCCTGGTGAGTTATGATGCTGTTGCTGAAGCCGCAGTGGTGGGAAAACCAGATCCGGTAAAGGGTGAAGAAATCTGCAGTTTCGTTACCTTAAAAGAAGGATTCAGCCCCAGTCCCAGGCTTAAGCACTTTCTCCGGGAACATGTACGTAAAGAGATCGGTCCGGTGGCCAGCCCAGCTTATATTGGATTTGTAGATGACCTGCCCAAGACACGTTCTGGTAAGATCATGCGCCGGGTGATAAAGGCCAAAGTGAAAGGGGATGATGTGGGTGATATAACCACCCTGGCCAACCCTGAAGCTGTGGATGAATTGGATAATGCCTTATAAAAGATAAATTAAAAAAATATAAAAAACAGGGAAAAAAAATAAAAGAATTGTTTTTTTTTAAGATGGGATTAACCTATTACCCATTGCTTTTCTTATTTTTCCTGGTAACTTCCATTGTATTCCCCTGAACCCTTCACTGGGAACACTACTCCCTGGGCTATCCTTTCACCACGCTTGAGTGTGAAGGGGAATTCTCCCTGGTTTACCATAAGAAATTGAAGGGTTCCTGAAAAACCAGGATCTCCAACTGCAGTGTGTATGCTTATGAATGAGCGCAGGAGGGTGGAACGAGGTAAATATAGCATGGAATAACCCTTAGGGATTTTTATCTTCCCATCAATGGTTACACTGTAAGCTGTCTTTGGTTTGAGGGTGTAAAGTGGACCTTCAAGTTTTTCAAGTTGTGGAAGTTTTTTCTCATTATCAATAAGGGATCCTGGTCCTTTCTGAATGTAAACTTCATCCACCCTCAAGTCAATACCGGAAGGTTCCACCAGTTCCTTAAATTCTGGGAATATCTTTATAAGTTCTTTTTCGCCTAACATGGATTAATTCTCCTGTGAATATCTCGGTCTATTTATTATTGGATTATTGGATATTTTTTTATAAGGAATTATTTTATTGATTTCCTGCCTATAAGATTGTTAGTTACAAATCCATCTACATCCATGGATAAAATGAATTCTAAATCCTTTGAGGAATCAATAACCCCCGGATATACTTCTATACCATGATTATGAGCTCTTGAAACCATTTCTTCATTCAAATACTGATAGAAAGGAAACATGAAATCTGCTTTAGCATCTAAGGCCTGTATTTCTGGACGAACTGGTTGTGAGCTGAAAATAACTCCAGTTTTTATATTTTTCTCCGTTGATTTTAGATTTAATGAAACATTATGGTAAAAAGAAGCTACAATCACCTTTTTAACTTTTTCTTCCAATCTTAGAATATCCAAAACCTGTTTTTCAATTCCTGGTTCCTTAATTTCGATTACCAGACCTATTTCATCAGCAGGGACTTTTCCCTCGAGGATTTGTAAAACTTCTCTGAGGGTGGGGATTTTTTCTCCATTCCCAGCATCAAGTTCCTTTAGCTGTTTGAGTGTTTTTTCCTTTACTAATCCCTTGCCATTGGTGGTGCGGTCTACAGTTGAATCATGAATAACCACTAATTCCCCATCTCTGGACTGGCGCACATCAACTTCTACCATGTCTGCACCTAATTTAAATGCACGTTTCACTGAGCGCAGGGTATTTTCTCCTTCAAAGGCTGATGCACCCCGATGGGCAATGAGTTTCATGTGATTAGAATGAGTTTAATGTCATTAATATAAATGTGCTCTCACCTAAAGATCATTTAATTGAAAAGAGATTATAAACCTCATTTAGATTAATTAGATTGGGTGAATTTAATGAAACAGGTTAAAGACCACTTCGAAGAAGAAGCAGAAGTATTTGACGAACTTATAAAAACAATTATTCCTTTCTATGAAGATATGGTTAACTCAATAGTATTATCACTGCCTTTCCACAAGAGAGAAAATTTTAAAGTTCTGGATCTGGGTTGTGGTACCGGTAACATATCCCGGGAGGTGAAAGAAGCTTTTCCCCATACCCACATTACATGTGTGGATCTGGCGGAGAACATGATCCGAATGGCAGAATCCAAACTAGCTGCCTACAGTGACATTGAATTTATAATATCTGATTTCCGTGATCTTGATTTCAGGGAGGAATACGATGCGGTTGTTTCTTCCCTAGCACTGCATCATCTGCAGAGAGAAGAACAGAAATCATTCTACCACCGAATATATGAGTTCCTTAGAAAAGGAGGAGTGTTTTACAATGCAGATATCATCCAGGGCTCAACTCCTCATCTTAATCAAACCTACCTGAACAAGTGGATAGATTTCATGCTACAGAATCATACTAAAGAAGAGATTGAATCCATATGGCTGCCTAAGCACAGAGAAGAAGATTTTCCATCTCCACTTATGAACCATGTTGTGTGGATGGAAGATGCGGGCTTTGAGGTGGTGGATGTGGTGTGGAAATATTATATGTTTGGGGTTTATGGTGGTAAAAAATAAAAAAGCCCATTTGAACCTGTTCAGAAAAATTTTCAAGTAATAATATGGAATTTCTAATCTCCAAGCACTTGTTCCACCATCCATTCTGGATGGAACTCCATAAGATCACCATATCCCTGACCAACACCTAAAAAGAGTATGGGTTTGTTTATAACGTGTCCAATGGAGAGTGCCGCCCCACCTTTAGCATCAGCATCGGCCTTGGTGAGTATGATTCCATCTACTCCCACTGCTTCATTGAATTTGCGAGCTTGCTCCACTGCATCGTTTCCAGTGAGTGCATCACCTACAAATATAGCTAGATCCGGCTTTACCACCCTCTGGATTTTTTTCATTTCATCCATAAGGTTCACGTTGGTCTGCATTCTCCCTGCAGTATCAATGAGGACTAATTCCTTTTTCTGGGCCCGGGCATGTTCCACCGCATCATATGCTACTGCCGCAGGATCTGCTCCTTTCTGGTGTCTTATGATCTTCACACCTACGTTTTCTGCATGGTGAGATATCTGTTCAATGGCCCCGGCACGGAAAGTGTCAGAAGCTGCAATAACCGGAGTATAACCTTCTTTTAGATAATGATCAGCTATTTTTGAAATAGTAGTGGTCTTACCAGTTCCATTAACCCCTACAAACATGATTTTTAAGGGTTCGCCTGATTCTTTAGCATTTTGGACCAATTCATTCAGATTGGGACCGTCTGCAACCAGTATCGCAGATATGGCTTTTTTAAGAGCTTCTCTAGTAAATTCAGAAACATCACTTCTGCGTTTAATCTTGCGACCAACCAGGTCCTTTTTCACAGAATTAACTATTTGTTCTGCTACTTCCAGAGCCACATCCCCCTCCAGGAGGGCTAGTTCAAGTTCGAAAAGAATATCATCAATGTCCTTCTCAGATATGGTTTTGTGAGTTGCAAAGGTAAACATACCCGATGGTTCTTCTTCGGTGTCTTTTTCGGATTCTTCAGTAATTTTTTTATGAGAATCGATCTTTTTCTTAGAATCAGTTTTATCCTGCTTCTGTTTCTTTCTTGAATCTTCATCATCAGATTCAGATTTTCTACGTAAGAATGAAAATGGTGATCTTTTTTCCATATCCTTATCTTTTGAAGGTTCAACATCTTTATCCTCTACAGAGGAAGTTTCAGAACTTTTATCTTTCATCTCCCCTTTTAGGTTCTCAATCTTATTCTTGTCTTTTGGAGATATTTCAGCATCTTTTACCTTTGCTTGAGCAGATTCTTCCTCTTCTCCAGATGCAAACTGATCTGAGATTTTCCCAATGGTGCCGGAGAACTTCTTTTTCAAAGATTCAAACAAAAGACATCAACTCCCTACTGGATTTTTGACTGTGATAAAATTATTTTCATAAAAAATGTATTCCAGACATTAAATAAATACTGGTTTTATTGAGTTTGGTATAATGGATTCTTTATATCTTAATAATAAGATTTAATAATAAAAAGTGCAGTATTAATATGGTTTTTTATAGATGGTTTAAAATGAATAATAAGAATAAAGATTAGGGTAATCCATTATCAGGCGTACCCTCAATTTTCTGGATGAGTGCTTCGGCTTCTGGGCTTTTCTGAGATATTATCTGGCTGATTTTCTGTAAATCAGACATCATCTTCTGCATTATCCCATCCAACTCTTTTTTCTGCTCTTCAATGCTAATCTTAGCATCATCTATGGTTTTTTTAACTGCAGCACCTGAACCAAGACCCACAATCACTTCTTCGGTGTTTTTGATTTCAGTGATTAAAAATGAACCCGCGCCGATTGGTACCAGGGTTTCAGGTGACTTTTTACCTTTAATTGCATCAAGAGTCTCCTGTGCAATGGTAAGATCGGCTATGGTGGCCTTCAGTGTTTCCACCTGCTGGTTAAGAACTTCCGCTTGGCCCTTGTAAGCGTTTAGTTCGTTGATTAATGCTTCCAGCCTTTGTCGGTCTTCCATTTAATCACTCCGAGACCAGTGTTTTGATCAGCGGATCCTGAACTTCTTCAGGGGAGATCTCCTCAATCTTTTTGATGTGTATCTGGTTGCGCACAATATGATGTTTGCTACCGAATTCTGAGTAGATCTTCTCTTTAATATCCTCTTCGCTCATGGCTTTCAATTCCCGGGTAAAGGGTTTGAAACTGTCTCCCATGATGAATTTACCTTGAACTCTATATATCTTCGTTTTCATAATAATCCCTCAAGAAAACCTAATGATTCTTCTATTCTTGCCATTTCTGGACCAGTAGTTTTTTCACCCACCAGTACTCCATGTGAATTGGCCACACTTCCTGCTCCTACCAGTCTGGTTCCCTGGTTCACAGTCCCCACATCTGCAGGCACTTTCATGGTTTTCTCCAGGAAATCCAGCTCTTCGGGGGTGGCAGAGGGGTGCACCAGCACTCCTTTGTTGGTGGCAACTGCCACTGATCCAGTAATTTTGAAATTAGCTATGCTTCCTCGTACCACATCCACGTCCAGTGTCTGGGAAACCACTTCCAGTGCTTCATCTGATAATAATGGGTTTGCCAGTGCTCCGTGGTCATTGGCCAGTATTATGTTACCCACTGCAGTGAGTTTATCCGGTATCCTTTCCACCTCTAAACCTGAGTCCTTTATAGTTTCTATCTCCTTGTCAAAAGCATATTTGGATACTAGAAATCCCCTGGAGTTTCCAACTGCCAGGGCACCGGCAAGGCTGCTTCCGCTAATGGGAGTTTTTATTACAGGTGCCTGTAAACATTCCTCCACTATTTGCACCATTTTTTCTCCCAGATTAGGTGGTGCTAGAGCCGCTTTATCGGTAGCTGCTATAGCTACTCCTAAATTGGGATTACCTGCCAGATTTATTCTCCTAATCATAGGAGCTCACCTTCTCAGGCTAAGGTGACCAGTACGGAACCATCTTCTTCTTTGGTTGCCTTAACTTTGATCTTGGGGGGTATTTTCTGAATTCCCCTTTCCCATATGGTTTCATTAACCGATGCATCCAGTTTGACCTGGTCGGATTTCATGTGTTTCTGGATGAACTCCCTAACTACACGGGTTGCTTTGGGCGACCTTTTGGTACGTGGGGCTTTTTTAGCATCCCGGAGGGGTATAACGTAAACTCTTTCCATCTATTTCACTCCTGAACTTAGAAATTTAAGCTTTTATCTTGCTTCGTCTCCAGTGTCTCATTTTTGGGTGTGTTCTAACCTTTCTGGAGGTTTTTAACATGACCCATAGAGGCACCCGTCTGTTTTGTTTGCCTGCTTTTGCCAGTCTTAATTTCTTGGCTAATGGTTTATTTCTGCTCATATTCTCTCCATCCTATTACTCTTGATTGTATGTGTGGGGGGAATAACTTACCAGCTATTTCTTCACCTTCCAACTGGGTTATAAGGTATCTTATCTCAATCTCATAGTCAGAGTTATTCTCCATGCTGGTAGGCTCTTTTACCAGATTAAAAAGCTGTTCTGAAAGCTGATTTATGGTTCTATGACCCCAACCTGCCAGGTTAATGTATTGTACGTCTTTAGAATCCTCAAAACTTTGAATTTCCTTTATATCCAATTTCGGTATTCTGTCGTCTCTTCTGGTGCCATCTGCAATTAACTGGTAGTTTTCTGCAGCGCGCCTGAGTGTTTTATGATGAAGGAAATTAATGCCCTGGTTTGGAAAACCATCTTCAAGGATCATGTCCACTGCTTCTGTTAGTAGAGATTTTTCCCCCCTCAGAATACGATGTTTGAAACCTAAGGAAGATGCTGACTTAGCAGCAGATTTCCATGATGGAAAAACTCCGAAATTGGCAGTTAAAAGTTCCACTTGGTATCCTAAGCGTTGCAGGATCACCGCTATTAGGGAGCTGTCTTTACCTCCACTGTAGAGCACTGCGGCTTTCATTTCCAGGTGATGTTAATTTCTCTTTTCTGACCGGACAGTTTTCTGAGTAGTTCTTTAAGCTGCTGGTCAGTGATTTTTGACTTAATACGACCCATCTGGGCCAGTTGGATGAGCTGCAGTTCAATCTGATCCACGAACTCGGGTTTGGTGAGGCGGAGGTTTGCCAGGCGACTGCGAGCTTCAGGGGTGAGTATCTGCAGCATGGCCTGTCTTTTCTGGGCCTCGAGTTCCCTGCGCATCTGTTCCTGGGATTGGGCATCTGAAGTCTGCTGCTGAGCCTGTTGAGCTGCTACTTGCTTTTCTAGTTCCTGCATTCTTCTTCGCCGTATTTCCTCAATATCGCTCATCGAAATACCTCACTATTTAATTAAATGGAAATTATTTAGTATTTTGCCAGTTCTGGGATGTCTTTTTTAATTTGGAATGATGCCTTGTCTAGGAAGGATCTTCCAGCAGGGGTTACAACTCGACCTTCTTCCCTTTTCTCAATTAGGCCTGCATCTTCCAACTGGTGAAGGGCGGTTCTGGTTACCGAACCACTGCCTCGTTTGAATTTTTCAGGGTTGGTTCCTCTGTCCTTTTTACCACCGTAGTAGGTTCTGAGACTGTTAATTCCAACTGGACCATCTATGTAAACTCTGCGGAGTATGGATGCGCATCGCACATACCACCAGTCAGGATTTTCTGGCCTTCTCTCTTTATGAACCCCTGTTTTGACAAATGGAGCCCATTCTGGGGGTTTTATCTTTTTGTTTTCACTTAAATCCTTGGCGACTGCATTAATAAGCAAGTCGGCAGGCACATCATAAATTGTAGTCATATTATTTCTCCTTATTAACTTCTTTTTTTGAAGATTACCGCAACGTTACCTCTAAAATCAATGAGTTTAGCATTTGATTTTTCGATTATGTGGGTTATATAGTTTTCTTTCTCATGGGATATGCCCTTGGAAAATCTGAGCTTTACCACTTCTCTTTCCTTAAGTTGACGTTTAATTTCATCCATGACTCCCGGGTTGACTCCGGATTTGCCAATGTTTAAGGTAATGGTGGAAAGGGATCTATGCATCAGTTCCTTTTTGGAATGTGCGGGATTCAATTTTATTCCTCCTTTTTGCCTTTTTTTCACGAATATAAGGCTTTCTCATGATTTCTCCACATTCCAGACACTTTATATTTACCATTGAATCAGATAACCTGACTATACTATTAGAACCGGGTTTAAGGAAGTGATTACAGTTCCGGCAGAACCGTCCCTTCCATGAGTATGGCATTTTAAGATTGTACTTGGTGGCTATTTTTCGAGCCATTTCCACGTAACGATGGGATCGCTCAGGGTGAAGAGCAAATTCTTCCTCTGCGAGGTTTAAGAGGATTTCCATACGCTCTATGGCTATTTTGATCATCCATCGCGGTCTTCTTCCCCTTCTCAAAATATAATCCCTCGCAGAACATTTAAAAATGCCAGAATACGGAGATCTTAAGCTCTATTCAGGAGTGTAAATGTAGGAGTTAACTGCAAACCTGAGAGTGTACTTAAGAATAATATAATAGTTTATCTTTTGGTCCCTTAAAAACCTTTCCCCATAATTTATACTCGAAATCTCAGGATTTATCTGGAGTCTCTACACAACCAATCATTCAAAAAATGCCGAAAAATCAATCTTGCCAGGTTTTAATGACTTCTTACCACTTATAATATCTAAAACTGTGTTAACTGCCCCTGAATGGGTTATTTTGGTGGTATCCACTTCATGCACCTTCTCCCCATGTATCTGATAGGCTTCCCATGTGCAGAGATCCAGAGCCTCTGCTTCCAAGTTTTCTCTGATTTTAACATCTCTCCAACCTCTTTCCTGGAGCCTCTTTTCAAGAATTAATGGTTCAGTTCGAAATACCACCACCAGATCTGCTTGGGGAAAATAATGGGAAAGATGTCCTTCAATTATTACACAGGAATTCCTTATCAAATCATCAGATTTATCCACAATTTTCTGAAGTTCTTTCTTTAAAGCATCCATATCTACAACTTTATAACCTTTTTCAGGATCCAAACCTGTGTAGAGATGTTTTTCCTCCACCAGTTGATTAATGTCAACCAGTAAACATCCTAACTTTTCAGAAAGTAAGGTAGATATGGTGGTTTTACCGGTTCCTGGAGTTCCAGTGACGAGTATTATCATTATAAAATCTGTTTTTTGTTAATTTTTACATCAATGTCATTAAAAAAGTCTAATTTGACGTTATTTTCATTTTTATCTATGATTTCCTTTTTTTTATCGATTTTTACCTGATTTATTGGGATATTTTCAGTTTTCTTTTGAGTTTTTTAGGTTTCTAGTTAATAATGTTTTCTTATAATGTTTTCAGGCTTATCATAAATTCTTTGTACCTAATGTTCTATTTCAGTTTTTCAATTAACATTTCAGCCACTTTCTCCCCGGAAAGGAGCATACCTCCAAATATGGGACCCATACGTGGTGATCCATGCACTGCATTAGCTGCCATTCCAGTGACGTATAATCCAGGATAGACTTCAGATACGTTGCCCATGATTTTCTGTTCTGCTACATCTGCCCACATTGATTTTTCTCCCATTATCTTACCGGTTTCAGTTTTTAAGGGGGCTTCCATTTTCCTCTCCAGGACTTTAACTATCTCACAGGGGTGTCCGGTGGCATCGATAACTGCTTTGGCACCAATGGTAATGGGATCCACGTGGAGTCCTGCCATTTCAACTGGGCTCCAGTTGATTACTAATCCTTCCACTCCTTTTTCTTTAATCATTACATCTTCAATTTCCATTAAGTTGAAGACTTTTAACCCTGCCTGGCATGCCCTGGAGCAGAGAGTTGATGCAGATTCAATAGAATCTGCCAAGTAGTATCCTTTCTGGTATTCTTGACTGTTGATGCCCATTTCATCCAGTATTCGTTTTCCTTCCTCCTGGACCACGATCTTGTTGAACATCATTCCACCACCCCACATTCCACCACCCATACTGAGTTTTTTCTCGAATAATGCTACTTTAAGTCCGGCTTTGGCCAGATAGTAACCGGCGGTTAATCCAGATGGTCCACCCCCTCCAATAGCAACATCCATCTGGAGATAATCCAGCAATTCATCCATATATCCTTCCACTATTCCCTTTGAGACAATGATATCATCCAATTTCATATTTTCCACCTCATACACTTGATTAACTCATAATTGATTAAACATGGTAACAGTTCATTTATGATTTGAACCTAGATTATCCATTTAATAACTTGCTAAATGTTGATTTCTATTAAATGATTATTCCATGAATATTCCCTTCCAATGATTATTTTTTGATTATTATGCGTAGAACATCCTTATCTTCCATAACATGATCCAGTCCCACCTTTTGACCAGGGAATTTCACGGAACTACCCCATATCTTAGCATGCCGGAAGTTTTTCAAGAAATCCCGATGCAGTTTACCAGCCACATCCTCT
Source organism: Methanobacteriaceae archaeon (assembly GCA_013403005.1). Taxonomy (NCBI): domain Archaea; kingdom Methanobacteriati; phylum Methanobacteriota; class Methanobacteria; order Methanobacteriales; family Methanobacteriaceae; species Methanobacteriaceae archaeon. Next base: position 48,115 of record JACBOA010000003.1, read on the forward strand.
ACTGTGGAACCTTTCCTTACAATCAAAGGCTCTTCTAAGTCAGCTTTTTGACCCTGAGGCTTCATATAAATTCTTATAAGTTTTAAACGCTTAAATATTTCTTCTTTAAGTTCATCAACCATTAAACCCTTATCTGCAGCCATGAATAGTGCATCACCAACTTTCTCCTGGAGTTTCTCCAAGTGAGATGCATCTAACAGATCTATTTTGTTCATTACCAGTAAAAGGGGTATGTACACAATGCTATTATCCAGAGAATCTATGAAACGGTCAATGGTTACATCTTCCCTGATTAAAACATCAGCACTGTGCACTCCGTACTCGTTAAGTATGGAACGAATTGTCTTCTCGTCCATGTGAGTGAGTGGAACAGTGGATGCTAATTTAACTCCCCCTAATTTTCTGCGTTTTACAGTCACATCAGGAGCTTTCTGATTGGGCCTTATTCCAATGTTAAGGAGTTCATCCATGATGAGTTCCTGGTGCTGAGGATTGAAAACATCCAGTACCATCACAATGAGATCAGCATTACGAGCCACTGAGAGAATCTCCCGTCCTCTACCTTTTCCTCTGGAAGCACCGGTAATTATTCCAGGGATGTCAAATATCTGGATTTGTGCTCCACGGTAATCCATAACCCCGGGGATCACGTCAAGTGTGGTGAATTCATAAGCACCTATCTTGGACTGGGCATTGGTGATTTGGTTGAGTATGGTAGATTTTCCTACGGAGGGAAAGCCTACCAGGACCACAGTTGAATCTCCACTCTTTTTCAGGGTAAATCCTCTACCCTTAGTGGATGATGAGCTTCTTTTTATTGATTCTTCCCTTAATTTAGATATTTTTGCCTTTAATTTCCCGATATGGTGAGATGTGGCCTTGTTATAGGGAGTCTTTTTGATTTCCTCTTCGATCTTGCGGATCCTGTCTTCGATGTCCATAAAGCTCACTTTAAAATAAGAATATACTCTCAATATTTTTAAAAAATCTGTTACTATGATAAATATGTTGTGAAATCTTAAAAACTTGTGTATGGTTAAAAGAAACTCACAATAATTCTATTCTTAATATTGGCATTTTAAGAGTTCATAATTGAAAATAAAGAAAATGGGGAATGGAATTATTTTTAACTCACATTCCACACCATAACTTCAGATATTCCTTCAGATGGTTCCTTATGTGCCAGTTTGAAGTGGTTTAATCCAGCTCCCTGCATGAAGAACAGGCGGGTGAACATGGAACCTTCCAATTCCTTACTCATGGCCACTGTAACCAAGTTATTATCCTGTTTAACCACCAGTATTGAAAAGGTGCTCTGGTTGTTCACAACTTTATCCGCAGCAATTACTCCATCGGCAACAATAATAATGCGATGTGGTGGGGCAACTTTATTTTTGCTGATCTGCAAACCTCCAGTTACATCAGTACCATTGATCTGGACGGTTACATTATTTTGACCCTGGATTATCACTGCATTATTTTCTGTTGTGGCATTGGCCTGGGCCAGTGAATAGATGTAATTAGTGGAATTCTGAGTGTTGAAGTTCCAGCTTCCAAAGTAAGACCACCAGCCAGCTTTGCCCACCATATCCAAACTTGTAACAAACAAATCAGGAGTTGGGTTGGCGGGATGAGTATATTGCAATACATTCTGAGCCTGTTCTGCAGTCAGTCCATACTGGGAGGTCATTATGTTCTGAGCTGTGTTTTTGTCTGTTACCAGTATTTTATCCAGGATTTCCACAGTTTTACCCGTGTTTTTAGTGTAATTTTCCAGAGTATTGTAGCCGCTATCACCACTTGAAGCCAGCATTTTTAATATACCTGCAGAAAGTGCCTCATTACTGGTGAAAAGTGCTTTACCCACCCAGTATGCTCGGGCACTGTTCTGTGAACCACCATCAAAGGTTACAGCACGATCTGCTTTTGCCGCGAATAAGTGTCCGAAATCCCACCAGGAGGTCATGACTGCATTTTGAGGAGAGTTACTCTTCACCCAATACAGTGAATTTACCATAGCATCATCAGTGCCCGGTACAACGGAATTGGATATGGCATTGGCAGAACTTACCGGAGTGTAACTGACTATAATAATTACCACGACCATTGCTATGACATGGTACAAAGGCTTTTTTATGTGATTCTGTAAGTAATCTGACACAAAACCTACGAATATACCGGCAAGAAGTGTAACTGGAATTGAAAACGCTTCAACAAACCTTACACCCTTAGTAAATGCGTAAGCAGTGATTATGAGCCATATTGAGAACAATATAGCATAATATAAATAATTACTCCTTTTTTCAGGACTAGAAATGTCCGAGATTTGTTTTTCTTCACTCTTGGTTTCTTTTACACTTTCCCTTCTTCTTCGAGATTTCCTGCCTCTTTTTGGTTTTCTATCCTTTTTTGGTGGTTTTTTACGTTTGCCTTTGGCCTTTTTGATTCTTAAATTCCATAAAAGCATGAATAATCCCATTAATCCAAATGCGAATGGTATTGTCCCTCCAACATCAGCAACCACTGTTGAGAGTGATGGTATTTGCAGTTCACCTACAGATATGAATACATTGGGATAGGAACTGGTTGTTGTTGCCGCCTGAAGTTTGGATACTGATATTGGCTGTAGTAATGCTGAAAATACGGAGCCACCCCAATAAACAGACATTAAGGCCAGACTTAGTACAATAAATATGACTAAGGGAAGTATTATTGGTTGTTCTAGGATCCATTGCTTCTTACTAGGATATTCAGACCATGATTTGAAGGTTTCCATCCTAAAGAGGTATTTGGATATGATCAAATAGACTATAGCTGCTCCAAGAACTAAATAAAATATGTACCACCATCCTTCCCATGCTAAAGAAAATACTAACATGGAAAATGCAGCTAATACTGCATATATCATTTTTTTCCGATTTTCGGTTGCTGTGATGCTTTCACTGAAGAACCATACCACAAAAAGGGGCATGATCATGTTGAACATATCTGTGTCAAAGAAACCGGCGAAGGTGTGAGAGAAATAGAATGTGGCCACCCCAACGAGTATCCCGGCAGTAATTCCCCCGTAGTCGTTGCTAATCCTTCTAACGAAGAAATAAGCAGGTATCACGCAAAGTGGGGCAATTATTGCTGATGTCCAGAAACTAACCACCAGCAAAGGGAATTGGCCAAACAGATTAGCTATTTTATAGAACAAAGCTGTGATCCAGACAATCAAGGGCGGATAAGCCGCGGACCTTCCTGGAGGGAAGAAAGAATGCAGATCCCAGTCCGTTCCATTTATAACTGCATCTCCCAGGTGGCCATTTTCAATGAAATTCTCTGTTAAACGATAGTTATAGTAGGAATCCATTTCACTGAAGTAAGGAAGACCACTATCTTCCTGGAAGTAAGCTTTCATCTGGTCAGGCACACCCGATATGTTTACTGCCTCAGCTCGAAGGAAAAATGCCATAGAAAATAGGATGAGGACTATAAGAATCGGTTTTAATATGTTTAAAATCTCTTTGTACTCCATAATTTGATTCCCCACAGACCATTTTTGGTAAAAACCTTGATTGAATTTGATTAAGGTCTAATCATATGGATATCATCTAGTCATATCTAGTCATGTATATTGTCTAATCAATCTATATTGAACTGTTTTAACTATTTAAACTATAAGTCTGACAAACAAGGTAAATATTTATTTATTTCTTGAAATTATTTGAAGATTTCACCAGCTTAAAAAACCTATTTCTAAGAACAAATTTTGTCAGCTATTTAATATATTTTTTCTTTCTGTTATTAAACACCAATAAGTTTAAATAGCTTTAGGTTATATTTATCTAACATTATGTTGTAAAAATATAACATATTGTGATAAATAAATAACATAATGTTTTGCTATACTCTTAACCATGAACTGATAAGATCTGATAATGACTAAAAAAGTAGGTTAATAATATGAAAAACATAATTCAGAAGTTTAATTCATATAATGTGAGTATTTGGTTTGGATGTGCTGCTTTAATGGTTTCTGGATTAATAATGATAGCTACTAAAACTATGAACGACTTATTGGCCATTATACTCCTTTTAGGCATAACCGCCATAATGACTAATTTTTTCGATTTTATGGGTATGGATCAAAAAAATCAGGATGAACGTTTAAGGAAAATTGGAACATTTGCCACAACATATTCATGGTATATATCTTTAGTATTCGTTTCTTTCCTTGTCATATCCATGTATTGGGCACAAAATATTCATAATCCCTTTGAATTAATGGGAGTGACAATTTTTATCATGACCTCCACCATGCTCATAGCTAACACAATCTTAAACCGTAAAGGTGACATAGATTAAATTAAGATGGAATTTAAAAGGTTAAATTCATTTAATTGATGCGATCAGAAATGAAAACCCGAATAAGAGAATATCGAGCTCGTCATAACTTGACTCAAGCACAACTGGCAGAGAAAGTAGGTGTTAGAAGAGAAACTATCGTCTTCTTGGAGAAAGGGAAATACAACCCCTCCCTTAAATTGGCACATAATGTAGCAGTGGCTTTAAGAGCAAAAATCGATGATATTTTCATTTTTGATGATGAATCAGATGACGAAAAATGATTTTAAAAAAATTCAAGATGATGGATGTAAATGAAAGAATGGAATTAAGAGTAAAAAGAACTAAATATAAAAAATGAAATGTGAAAAATTAAGTTAACAGTAGAAAAACAGCAAAAATACACTCAAAAATACACTAATATTAAATATTATATGTTAAAAAATCATACTACGTTTTTTTGAGTTTTTTCATCCACCTTTTCTTCCAGTGAACGTGTGTAGCGGCATCTGGGAAATCCACTGCAACCCACAAATTCACCATAACGACCCCTTCTTTTTAAGAGATCCTTTCCACATTCTGGACAGACACCCACCACCTCCTTTTGAAGAGGTTCTTCGCCTTCACGCCCACACTTAGGATCCATGCAGGCTCTCTGACGTGGCTTCCCAAAGGATATCATGGGCAGCCCACATTTTTCGCATTTAGTTTTAAGGACTGTGGCACCTCGAGGCATTGAATAAGTAGATTTACATTCTGGATAGGCTGAACAACCCACGAAACTACCGCCTTTAGGTGAGTTTATCATTATTAGGTTACCACCACATTTACATTCCCCCACAATCATACTTTCCCTGTAGGCTGCGTAAAGCTCTTCCCCTATTTTGATCTTGTTAACATCAATATCATCAAGTATGGAACTCACTTCAACCTTAGCCTCGGATATTATCTCATCCTTTTTAACTTCAGCCTTCATTATGCCCTCAAGCTTGGTTTCAAATTCTCTGGTGAGTTCTTCACTGGTTATCTTTTCCGAATATTTTTTAAGAGTGTCAATGAGTTGTACGCCCAACTGGTTAACACTGATCTTCTTGCCTTGAACATATTTTCTATCATAAAGGATGGATATGATGTTAGCCCTGGTGGATTTGGTTCCAAGACCTCTTTTTTCAAGTTCTCTTATGAGAGAAGCCTGATTATATCTGGCAGGAGGTTTGGTCTCTTTTTCCTCTGAAAAAACAGTAGCATCCAAGCAATCTCCTTCTTTTAAAGGAGGGAATTTGTCATTTTCCACTTTACGGTAGGGGTAGTGTTCCCTCCAACCCATTTTCGCCATTCTTTTCCTGCTGAAGGCGAATTCCTGACCCCCAATATCCAGTTCAGTTTTCATGGTCTCCATAAGACCGTTTTCTCCGAAAACACTGATGAAACGGTAAACAATTAGCTCATAAAGTTTCTGATAGTCTCTTCCCAGTCCCTTGGGAATCAACCCTGTGGGATGGATGGCAGGGTGAGCTTCATCAGTTTTTTTACCTTCACGTGGTTTAAGAGGTTCTTTGAGTTTGTCAATCTGTTTTCGGAATGCAGCATTATTTTTAAGCTTATCCAGTATCTTCTTATAACCAATACTTGGTGGTAATTTCTGAGAAGAAGTTCGGGGGTATGAAGTGTAACCCTCAGCATACAAATTCTGAGCAATAGACTGGGTTTTCTTGGGACTGAATCCAAAAACAGCATAGGCTTCAGACTGCAGTGCACCCAGATCAAAGGGAACTGGAGGTAACTGGGGAGTTTCTTTGATACTAATCTTGCTTACCCTTGCATCTTTACCTTCACAATCTGCTAAAATTTCATCTAGGACTTTTTTATCGAAAATTTTTCCCTTTTTATGATCGGCAATAATGTCCCCTTCAATTTCAGCCTTAATAAGCCAGTAAGGTTCGGGAATGAAACTCTGTATCTCCTTTTCTCTTTCCACCAGTATGGCTAGGGTGGGGGTTTGCACCCTACCTGCAGAAAGTTGTATGTACCTGCTGGTGGCCTTCATCACCGAATCAGTGAGATGTTTGGATATATTCACTCCAAAGATGAAATCCAGAATATGTCTGGCCTCTCCACTGTCAACTTGATTGAAGTCAATATCTATTGGATCTTTGTAGGCTGCTAAGAGGTCTTCCTTGGTTAAGGTGGAAAATTTCATACGAACAGCTTTATCAATACTTTCCGGGCCGCAAGCATATTTTAATGCATTAAAACCAATCAAGGTACCTTCAATATCATAATCACAAGCATGTATAAAACGGTCCGCATTTTTAGAGAACTTTTTTATGGCATCAATGTAATTCTTCACGTATTTTTTACTCTTATCTTTCTCATAGAGAGGCACCCAATCCACTTCAAACATGCGCCCCTTTTCCTTTTTTGTGGGAGATAATGAGTACATGTGACCCACAGCAGATAAAACTGTGGTTTTCTTCCCATTTTCTTCTATTTCATAGTAAGGCACCCGCTTGTAGGTCTTTTTAACTGCCTTTCCCGGTATGGCCCCTGCTATCTTTTCTGATGCCTTTGGTTTTTCACATACTATAACTTCATGCATTAAAATCACTTGGATTAGTATTATAAATAAATTAGATATTGATTAATATTACACCAATAATTATTACACTTGATGGTATGAGATTCCTCATCATCAACTTTAATTCCTATCGAATATAATTGATGAGGTAGCTTATAATATATTAGGTAAGTAGGTTTTTTGGTATATTAGGACTGCCAATGTTATATGTAAAATATGAACATAAAAATCCGAGATACAAGATAAAGTAATAAAAGTTCTAACCATCATAGAAATTGTGTTATAAAATTCATCCTATCAAGTGAAAAAAATACTAGGGTTACATAAAAAAGCAATCAAAAATGGATTAAGGCCTAATTAAGGAGATAAAATGTTAATAGGAGTTATATCCGACACCCATATTCCTGAAAGAGCTCAAAAAATTCCTGAAAAAGTTTTTAAGGTTTTTAGGGACGTTGATATTATATTACATGCTGGTGATCTTGTTTCACCGCAGGTTAAAGACCAGTTGGATGAAATTGCACCTACCATCTGTGTACAGGGAAATATGGATCGTTATAGTGGTTTAAAACTTCCACAAAGGAAGAAATTTAATCTTGAAGGTGTTAAAATTGGCTTATCACATGGAGAAGTCTATCCAAGAGGAGATACTCAGCAGCTCCGTTATATTGGTTTGGAAATGAAGGTGGAAGTTCTTATCACTGGACATACCCACTGGTCATTCATTAAAGAGTTGCCAGACATGTTACTCCTAAACCCGGGAAGTCCAACTGTCCCCCGGCTTTCAGATCCATCGGTAATGATCATTGAAATCAAAGCTGACAAGTTGGATGCTAGGATAGTTAAAATTGGATCTCCTACATGTAAAGCTCTGAATTTTAAGGAGAATAGTTTAAATGAGCCAATGGAATAAAGAACGTAAAAATGAAGAGTATTATAAGAAGGCGAAAAAGGAGGAATACCGCTCCAGAGCCTCCTTCAAGTTACTGCAATTAAATCGGAAGTATAAAATAATAAAAAATGGGGACTCTGTGGTTGATCTGGGTGCAGCTCCCGGTGGTTGGTCTCAAGTAGCCCTTGAACTTGTAGGCCAAGACGGCCTGGTAGTGGCTGTGGATCTTAATCGAGTGAAACCGTTCCCTCTAGAAAATTTTTGGAGCATAACCGGAGACTTCACTCAAAAAGACACTCTTGAAGAAATAGAGCGAACATTGCAGGGCAAAGCACAGGTTATTATTTCCGATGCTTCTCCTAAATTGTCTGGGATCAAAGACATAGATCAGCTTAGATCAATAGAGCTGGCCCAGAGTGTGCTGAGTATATGTGAAAGCATACTTAAATATAAAGGAAATATTATAATAAAGGTTTTTCAGGGTTCAGGATATCCAGAACTCCTTAAAGATGTTAAAACAAAATTTCAGACCGTTAGAACTACTAAACCACCTTCTTCCCGAAAGAAAAGTGGAGAAATGTACTTAGTGGGACGGGGCTTTCACAGAGCTGGAAAAAGAAATTAAAAAAGTACTTAATTTTTTCATATAAATGGAATATCAGCCATCCCACTAAAAAAAACCTCACATAGAGGATCTGAAAGTGCTTAAACTGGTTTTTGCCTTTTCTAATTGGTATTTTGCAATTTCTAGTCTTTTATTAACCTCTTCAGAGGGTTTACCAACAGATAAGGCACTTTCAACATCTATAATGGCTGAATTTAGCTTTACAAGCTCCAGCTCCGCATTATCATATTTGGCTTTCAAATTTTTATTGTTAGTTGCTTCCACCTGGGTCTTTACACTATCAAACTGAGTTTTTAGACTTGAATACTCAGATTTGAGAGCTGCTAATTCCTGATTAGCATTGTTTTTACTAGCATCGGCGTTTATGAAATCTGAGAGTGAAGAAAATCCAATAATCCCCAGTATTACCAAGGTAATGATAATCATTAAAACCCCCATGACTGAAATAGTCATAGAAGTGGCCTTAAACATTTTTAATCTTGATCGTTTCATTTATACACCTTTATTTTTTTTTTTCGATGTGACCCGTGATAACTTGACTTTTCAATGAAATAAGTATTAGTTTCATGAATTATAATTAGATATTAAAATTATGAACAATTGAATTTATAAATATAACTTAAATTCTTTTAATCAGATGAAAAGGCGGTTGAAATCAGCTATCCATATTATGGTGATTAATCCCCCTTTTAAAACACATTTCTAATAATAAGGAATATCCATAATTTTAACAAAATAATTTTCAATTTAATATAGTCCTAATAAAAAACCATGTTATATTTTTTGACATTTCTCTATTTGACATAACTAAATTCTAAACCAAACCACAATAGTATTAAATATACTATATATATTATTACAAATTCTGTGGATTAAATTCTTTTATAAAGGAAAGATAGTAAAATAATATATTATTAAAAGCTTATTGAAGATTTTTTACTTGATTTGGCAATTTAGATATATATTAAGTTAATTCTGGCTTATATGATTACTTTAATTTTTTATGAGAATTTTTTTATAATAGAAGATAGTATAGTTACTCGATGGAAACTACAGCACAATCCACAACTGATAAAACAAAAAATCCTGTGGCCAAGTTCGAGGAGTTCTTTAGTACTAAATACAAAGATACAATTTTTGATGCTCTGGAGAAATATCCAGAAGAAAGATCAGTGGTAGTTGATTATGTAGAACTGGAAATGTTCGATCCGGACCTGGCAGATCTGCTTATTGAGAAACCAGAAGAAGTTATTAAAGCTGCATCTAAAGCTGTTCAAAACATTGACCCCCTCAGGAAAAATGCAGAATTGCATATTCGCTTTGAGAACGTGCGCAACCAAATCCCCCTACGTTACCTGCGCAGCAAATATATTGGTAAGTTTGTATCTGTGGATGGAATTGTTCGTAAAACTGACGAAATCCGTCCCCGAATTTTAAAAGCCATATTCGAATGCCGTAGCTGCATGCGACTCCATGAAGTACAGCAAAAGAGTAACCTCATCACTGAACCCGCCCTGTGCCAGGAGTGTGGAGGCCGATCCTTCCGCATCTTACAGGAGGAGTCTGAGTTTCTGGACACCCAAAACACTAAAGTGCAGGAACCCCTGGAAAATCTTTCTGGAGGAGAACAACCCCGCCAGATCAATGTAGTGCTGGAAGATGACCTGGTGGATACTGTGACTCCGGGAGACGTGGTCAGAATCACCGGAACCATGAAAACCGTTAGAGACGAGAAGACAAAGCGTTTCCATAACTACATTTATGGTAATTATATCAGTGCCCTGGAACAGGAGTTTGAAGAAATAGAGATGAGTGCTGAAGATGAGGAAAAAATCAAGGAACTGGCTGCCAATCCTGATATTTACAATAAAATTATCAACTCCACCGCACCATCAATTAAGGGATACAGAGAGGTTAAAGAAGCAATTGCCCTGCAATTATTTGGAGGATATGCTAAAGAACTTGATGACAAAACCCGAATCAGAGGAGACATTCACATCCTTATTGTAGGTGATCCAGGTATAGGAAAGTCACAGATGCTTAAATACGTCTCTAAGCTGGCACCGAGAGGAATTTACACCAGTGGTAAAGGAACCAGTGGCGTAGGTTTAACTGCAGCAGCTGTAAGAGATGAGTTCGGTGGCTGGTCATTGGAAGCAGGAGCACTGGTACTTGGGGATAAGGGTAATGTCTGTGTGGATGAATTGGACAAGATGCGGCCAGAAGATCGCTCTGCCATCCACGAAGCCCTGGAACAGCAGACCATCAGTATAGCCAAAGCTGGAATTATGGCTACTTTAAACTCGCGTTGTTCAGTACTGGCAGCTGCCAACCCAAAATTCGGACGTTTTGACCGTTATAAATCAATAGCTGAACAAATTAACCTACCTTCAACAATTCTATCACGTTTTGACCTTATATTTGTGGTGGAAGATAAGCCAAATGTGGAAAGAGATAGTGCACTGGCCAGCCATATCCTTAACACTCATCGGGACACAGCAGTGCCCTACGATATCGAACCAGAACTTCTTAGAAAGTACATTGCCTATGCACGGAAAGAAGTTAAGCCTCGTCTAACAAACGAAGCCATGGATGTTCTGCGAGAGTTCTACGTGGGTATGCGTGGTGGAGCAGCTGATGAGGATTCTCCCGTGCCCATTACAGCCAGACAGCTTGAAGCACTGGTTCGTCTGGCAGAAGCAAGTACTAGAATCAGATTAGGAGAGGAAGTAACTGCTGAAGATGCCAAAAGAGCAGTCAGTCTCCAGGAAAAATGTCTCAAACAAGTAGGATACGATCCAGAAACAGGGAAAGTTGATATTGACAAAGTAGAGGGTCGGACACCTAAATCTGACCGGGATAAAATAAGAGTTGTTCAGGAGATCATCAAAGAACTGGAAGAGGAGTACGGAGGACGCGCTCCCACCAACATACTTATAACTGAAATGAGAGATAGATATAATATGAGCGAGGAAAAGGTTGAAGACCTTATCCGGCAGCTGAAAAGAAAAGGAATCATTTATGAACCCCAGCAAGGTTACTTGAGAGTGGCCTGATCTGGAATTCTCTTAAATTTTTCTATTTATAAATTAGAATTTATTCAACCAGTTTTATGCGAATTTTAATTTGAAGGAGGTATTATATGAGCGATTATGAAGAATTACTTGACCGAGGTATTGAACAATTACCACCCCAGGCACTGGAGACTAAAAGGTTCTCAGTTCCCAAGGCTTACTCCATAATTCAGGGAAACCGAACCATAATTCAAAACTTCGGAGAAATAGCCGATGCAATGAACCGGGACCCCCAGCATATTCTCAAATTTCTGTTAAGAGAACTGGGTACTGCTGGTAACCTGGAAGGAAACCGAGCCATCATGCAGGGAAAATTCACCCATTATCTGATAAATGAACGAATGGATGACTATGTGCAACGTTTCATTATGTGCCATGAATGTAACCGTCCAGATACCAAGATCATAAGGGAAGACCGCATATTCATCCTTAAATGTGAAGCTTGCGGGGCCAAGGCTCCTTTAAAGACCCTTTAAACCCCTTTTTTTATTAATCCTTTTTTTGAACCCATGATCTTACCCATATTATAATAATAATTAATCAAAAAATTACCGAATTGATGTTACTAAAAGATTAGATACTATGTTCTGTATTGAATGCGGTAAAGAAGACGAAAAACTGTTTAAAGGACTCTGCAGATCTTGTTTCGCTTCGGATAATAAAGTAATCATCATACCCCCAGAAGTGGAAGTAGAAGTGTGTGCACACTGCTCAGCAGTCCATGTGGAGGGCAAGTGGCTGGACACTGAACAGTCTGAAGAGGAAATCATAGCAGAAACCATTGCCAGCGCTTCTGTTCCAGATAAAGATGCAGAAGATATTGTTCTGGAGATAGATCTTATCAATCAGAAAGGTTCTGTTTTTGAAATACTGGTGAATGCAAGTGGTAAAGTGAAAGGAGTACCAGTTAAAAGAGAATACAGTACCAAGGTTAAACTCAACAGAAACACCTGTCCCAACTGCAGCAAATACGCATCAGGGTACTACGAAGCAGTTCTACAATTGCGGGCCCATGAACGCCAATTGGAATCTGATGAAATTCAAAAAGCTGATGAGATTATAAAACAGTCCCTGGATAAACTGTATCATAATAACCGCATGGCTTATCTCTCCCAGCGCCTGGAACTTAAAGAAGGTATTGATTATTACTTTGGATCGTTGAAAACAGCCCGTAAGATTTCGAATACTCTGAAAGATGAGATGGGCGGTGTTATGAAAGAGTCACCACGCCTCATGGGTCGAGACAAATCTGCTGGTAAAGATCTTTACAGAACATGGATATCACTACGACTTCCCTTCTTCCAGAAGGGCGATTTTTTAAGCCTTGATAATCATGTGGGGCGAGTTATTGATTCAACTGGTAAGAAGATTATTATCTGTGACTTGATAACACAGGAAAATATCTCGGTGTCCTGGAGGAAATATTCCAATTTGGAACTGTTAGCTAACAGTGCAGATGTTAAAAATACAACCATCAGCTCCAAATCCCCCAGTGAAATACAATTACTACACCCGGAAACCTATCAACCTGTGGATCTGGACATGACATCTCAATTATCATATTTGAATATTGGAGATCAGGTGGAAGTGGTGGAAATAAGGAAAAAACTCTATATCCTGCCAAAATAAATAGTATCATATCCATAAAAGGACCATATCTAGAAGAAGGAAAATCATATCTAATGTATCTTTATCTAATTATCTTCGAGAAAATTTCCAAATCAAGCAGTGCAATTTTTAAAAATAAAACAACTCCCCCAGTAGCAATAGAATCTTAAAAGATTTATTTTAATTTATCACAGATTTAAATGATAAATTGTTTAATAACACCTTGATGATGGTGATTACTATGGACACAGATTCAACAATTGATATTATCAAACAGGGCACCCTGGAAGTGGTGACTCCTGATGAACTCAGAGATAAACTAGAAAATAATAAAAAAACAGCTTACATTGGATATGAACCATCAGGAAAAGTTCATTTAGGTCATGCGATCACTGTTAAAAAGATGATAGACTTGCAGAAAGCAGGTTTCAAAATAAAGATCCTCCTGGCAGATCTTCATGCTTATCTTAATGGTAAGGGTAGTTTGGATGAGATAAAGGAAATCTCAGAATATAATGCCAAATGTTTCAGGGCGCTGGGACTTTCTAGTGATACTGAATTCATTTTAGGTAGCAGTTTCCAGACTCAGGAAGATTACACCATGAAAGTTTACCAGCTGGCACTTTCCACCACTTTAACCCGTGCCAAGAGAAGTATGGCACAAATAACACGAGATGCTGAGGATCACCAGGTGGCGGAGGTAATCTACCCTTTAATGCAAGTAGTTGACATGCTGTTTTTAGAGGCGGACTTGGCAGTTGGTGGTATGGAACAGCGAAAGATTCATATGCTGGCCAGGGATAATCTGCCTAAATTGGGATTCCCCTCTCCAGTATGCATCCACACCCCGCTACTCCATGGTACAGACGGTTCAGATAAGATGTCTTCCAGTAAAGAAAACTTCATAGCCATTGATGATGAACCAAGTGTCATACGTGAAAAGATTAAAAAGAGTTTTTGCCCTGCGGGTGAAGTTGAGGGAAATCCGGTTCTGGAAATTGCACATCATTTCATCTTCAGTGACAGAGATACTCTGCTTATCCCCAGACCAGACAAATTTGGGGGTAATCTGGAATTAACCCAAGATGAACTAGTCAAGAAGTACAGTGAAGGAGATTTACATCCTTTAGACCTGAAAAATGGTGTTGCAGAGTGTTTAGTGGAGATCCTGAAACCAGTACGAGATTATCTTAAAGTTTAAATTAGTGAAATTCTAACTACAGAAAAAATAAAAACTGAGTTTATGCAAACTTTCAAATAAATTTAATGAATGTTTAAAATGTATCCAGGCTTACTAAGGGTGTTAATATGGAAGAAGACATGACTTATGAAATGAGGATTCCTGCAGGGATTACTGAAAGAATGATGGTGGAAGTTATAACCAAATTTAACTTAGAACTTAAAAATACAGACTACGGACCAGTATTATACGGAAAAAAAGAAGATTTGGAAAATGCACAGGACCATATTGTCAAAGCACTTAACGAACGCCTGAAAGAACTTGAAAAACGTTAACAAAAAGTGCTAGATTTGTTAATCCTAAATATTTTATTCGTATGCCAAAACTTTTTATCCAATCATTTATTGAATAATTAAATCTTTTTTAGATTATCAATATCTCTTAATCTATATTTTTTATTATAATTTCTTAAACAATATTTTTAAACTATTAAAAACCATTAATAAGTCATTTTATCCAATATAATAATTGATAAAACTTTGATTTTGATATACTTTTATAATGACTATTTTATTTAGAAATAATCCTATAATGATATTTGCTAATATTTGACTAAACCAGGAATAAAATTTAAAAAAGGATAATTATTAGTATTAATCGTATAATTATAGGCACATACCCAGTTTAGGGGCAACTATTCTTTTGATATCATCATGTACCTTGTTTAAACCATTTTCAGCGTTAACTACCATAAAATTATGGTTTTTTGCCAGTTGGAGATATCTTTTGCGCACTTTATCTAGGAACTCAACTTGTTCAAAGTTGTCTTTCCCATCACATCTTTTTACAGCAGTTTCAGTTTCAAGATCTAGAAGTATCACCAGATCAGGTTTCAGAGCGTATTTATTAATTTGTGCGACCCAATCCCTACCATTCTGGTAAGCCAGGCTAGAATAAAAAGAACGGTCACTTATAACAACACGTTTCAATTCCACATTTTTTTGGATATCTTCCATAAGAAGCATCCTGTCAGCCGCAAATAGAAGCGCAAGTGTTATTTGGAAGCTTTCATCCTGAGCGTGGGGTGTTTGAAGCATTTCCCTAATAAGTCGACCTACTGGTGAATCAGTAGGTTCCCTAATACGCGTTACACTAAAACCACAATTTTCCAACCAGTTACCCAGACGTTCCAGTTGGGTGGACTTCCCTGATCCATCAATTCCTTCCAAACATATGTACATGGTTTTGCTATCCTCAGAACAACTAATAAAGTTTGTTAAAATTAATCATTAATCTGATCACATTTTTATTAATAGTCATTTCCAGTTGAACAACTTTTTTTATAGTGCGCTTCCCATTCAACTTTCTCTGAGTAAAAACCCAAATTCACTTATATGCGGAGAAAGTACTTAAGATTCATGGATACTGGTGATATTATTGGCTTGTTATTAGTCTATGGATATGTAATACTGCTACTGGTTATTTCTGAAAAAGTTCTAAACAAACATCCTACTTTCAGCAGAAAGTTTCTGCACATTATGGTGGGAAACGTTTTATTTATTTTGCCTATTTTCCAATCAAGGTGGGTTATGGCCCTTCTGGCAGCGGGTCCCTTTATTATCATTACCTATCTTATGAGTCCCCATTCTCCTTTAAAGATATCTGATAAAATCTCTACTTCCGGCCATGGACTGGGACTGGTTTATTATTCTATTTCCTGGTTTTTCTTAGCCCTAATATTCTTTGATCAGCCCTGGATTATTGCGGTGGGGATTGCTGCTATGTCCTATGGGGATGGTATGGCATCTCTAATCGGGCAGAAGTATGGTAAACTAAAATATAACTTCTTTGGGGATACTAAAACTCTTGAAGGATCATTAACCATGTTTTTCGTGCTCATCGTCAGTTTGGGAATAGTTTTATTCTACTATTCACAACCCTTAGTACCAATGGTTTTAGTTGCAGTGGCCCTGGTAGCTACAATATTTGAAGCACTGACACCTAAAGGTCTTGATAATCTAACAGCCTGTTTTTCAGCCGTTGCCGTTTACATTATGCTGAGCATGTGAAAATGAGTATGATGAAAAATTGGATTGAGAAATTAAAAAATCATGAAAATTTAAACTACCAAGAACACGTCTACTTAGTGAATTATTGATAACCTTAAACCACAAATTTGTATTTTTTTAAATGTCAAATATCTTATGAGGATATTAATATGCGTTTAATCATTATTGACGGACTGGATGGGTCGGGGAAGAGTACTCAAGCTAAGCTTATCCAAAAAAAATATCTTTCCCTCGGTGAAAGCGTTATTCTCCGAGAACATCCTTCTGATGATAATAATTACGGTTTAAAATCTAAAAGAGCCTTACTCGGCAGGGGTAAACTAAACAAAATCAAAGCATCGGTTTATTATGCTCTTGATGTTATTCGTTCCGTGTGGAAGTACCATGGCCAGGCAGATAATATTATTATGGTACGTTATTTAATGGGTACCGCCTACTTACCCCTCCCCCTAGCCAAAATTCTTTACAATTTTTTCAGCATGGTTCTGCCCACCTCAGAATATATGTTTTTTTTAGATATTGAACCTGAAGAATCATTAAAAAGAATGTCCAAACGAAATGATGAAGAAATGTTCGAAAACTTAGAAGATCTGATTAGTGTTCGAGAAAAGGCCCTTGAGTTAGCCCATGGCTGGCAAATAATTAACTCTGCTGCAACCATTGAGGAAGTTTATGAAAATATCAATGAAATCCTGAATCAATTAGACAAAAATGATTAATTAAATTCAGGGGATAATATGGTTTTCCCACTATCCAGGTCAATTGAACCCAGAATTCTAAGATTGAAAAGAAGCAAGTATGGTTCAATGAAATGGTTCAATGAAAAAAAAGTAAAATCACCCATCCCACAATAGTTACCTGTTTGATATGTTTGCAAAAATAAAATCAAAGAACCGAATGTGGTAAAAGCAATTAAATAAGTTAATAAAAGATTTTTATAACCTACTTTCCCCATTATTTCCCTGATTTTTCTAAATTCAAAAGCAGATGGTATCCTTCCCGGGTTGTGGGTCATGTTGAGAATTACTCCTTGCAGGATAAAACCCACAACTAGCATCGATATTAACCCAAGAATCAAAAATCCATATCCTCAATTCGATTCTGCCAAGTTATGGGTTGTTTTTCTGGATAAAAATAAATAAAGCTGATTACTAGTTACTATCTCGACCATGAGAAAAATAGGAATAAAAATCGTTGCAAATATCTCTTTAATACCATATTTAAATCCATAAATCATCTTTCTTGTAATTTTATTGCATTATTTTATGCCATAATTCCCACTTGAAGTTATTGTTAGTTTGAATTCTTAATTTCTAATCAGAATCAGCGAAAAATCGTCATCCCATCACTGTAATCTTTTTGAATACCAAAAATCATTGGAAAATAAGCCAAATTATTAGAAATATTCTTCAAACTCAAAGAATTAATTTTGAGATGAATGACTTTAACTTATGATCCCACCATAAAAATAAGTGTGAATTCTTACAATATCTTATATTGTAACATCTTTCGTGTTTCACAAATAAGGGGTCTTGTAAGGTTGATGCATATGATCGGGAAAGAAGAACTGGTTGAAAGGATTGAAGAAACCGAATTAGAGAAATTAGAAGGACCCAAAGATGTTTGGGAGAAACATATTTATTTAGAAGATGATAAAGTCATTATTGTAGGTTATGAAGAAGAAGAATCATTCAATACAGAAATTCCTGGGAAAGAAATCGTGAAAAATTACTACTGGTATTGGGAGCTTAGAGATTCAGTTACTTGGAACCTATTATTTGATAATCATGATAAAGACTTCAGTTTTTGTGAATCAATTGTAGGGGATTACACAGATCAAGATCGTGTGGAAGACCTAGTGGGAGACATTGAAGAGGAAGATGTTTGCACTTGGAGTGAACAGGACTGGATTGAGGATATTTCTGAAGATATAGCAGATGAAGTACTTGAATGGTTAGATAATATTAAGAAGACCTGAAAAGGATATGTTTTCGATTATATTTTCATATAAATCTATTTTTTAATCCACAAAATCAATTTAAAAGAAAACTAAGAATGAAATTCATCTTATAAAAAAAATTGATTATAAATCGTTTTCCCCTAAAAATTACCCATTTATTTGCAATTTACCAGAATTAATCCTCGAAACAACTATTTTTAATTTAATCAAGTCCTCCTAACCATTTTCCAGAAAAACACATGCAAGCCAGGTGATGTCCATTACTTCCTTTTTTAGAAGTCTTCAAGATTCAGAGTCTTCCATCTACAGTTTAAAACCCCCTTTATAGTTGTGGAATAATAGGATCAATAATTGAAGAACTGGTCGAAAATGGTTAAAAATAAATAATAACTGATTTAATAGAACTAATAGATTATAGTGCGAATAAACAGATAATAACCTATCTAAATCTATTTTTCCTATTTCTATTCATTTTCCTCCTTTTCGAGATTATAAAATAGATGACTAAGCCTATGATAATTAAGGTGACAATATTTCCAACATAGGATACTCTATCTTCTAAGATCTTGTAAATATTTCCAGAAAACCAAGCTAACAAGCCCCAAGCTAATATTTGAACTGCAGAGCCTAAAAAAGTAGTTAGGATATACTTTTTCAAATCATATTTTATTAATCCGCAGAAAAGGTTTATGACTATGCTGGGAATCACCGGGAAACAACGAGCCAGGAAAATGAAAAAATCATCATAAGGACTTTCATCCACCTTTCTTTGAACTTCTTCCACGTCTTCCACAGAAACTCCCAAATATCTGCTGGTTCTTTTTATAAATGGCATTCCCAGTTTGTAGGCAAGTGTGTAGTAAACCATGGATCCTAAGGTTATTCCCAGTGAGGCAGGAATTACAATCTGCAAGAGTAAAGTTGCCAGGGCAGGTAAAGAAAGACTGGTTCCCTTTGAAACCAGAAAAGTTGAGGTTAGTACTATGATGCTGGCAGGGATGGGAACAATTAACTGCTCCAGAATACAGCCTAAAAAAACTGTCCAGGATACATTACTTACTATAAATGACTCTGTGCTGTTGATTATTGTATGAAACATACCAACCTCTTAGTGGGACCTGATTTTATCTTCTTTTTTTCCGCTACCATTTTTATACAATATAAGTATTCCAAGGAACATGAGCACCCCAAAAAATAACTGTGTTGCTGCCAATGGTTCTCCAAGAACAATAAAAGCCACCACTGCCCCGAATAATGAGCTGGTGGAGAATATAGATCCTGTGCGGGTGGATCCGATTTCACGTATGGCAAGGTAGATGAGAACCAGTGAAAAACTCATACACACCAGACCAATGAAAAGTAAAATTGGTATCATATTCAAGGGGAGGTAAAAACTCAATCCCAATCCTAATGAAATTATAAACAGCATTAAACCGCCAATACCACTTTCAAGACCCGTTAAAAAGAATATGTCTTTTTTATTACTCAAAAACTTGGTTAATATAGTATCCATACTCCAGAAAAAACAGGATCCAATGATCAAAAGACTGCCCGCTAAGTTCTGGTCAAAAGTTAGATCCTGAAGGTTATTAGTACTTAAGAATATTGCTCCAAGGATTAGAAAAACAAATCCAATTAAATCTTTCCTTTTAACTTTTTCTTTAAGGAAAGAAACACCCAAAAGAATGATGAACAGGGTCTGCATGTTGGTTAAAAGAGCGGCATTCACTGCAGTTATCTGCTTTAAACCGTTTAGATACAGTGCCGGAGCAATAACCGATCCGCATATGGCTATTAAAAGTAGGGTGATGTAGTTTCTCCGGGATATGTGTGTATCAACCTTACTTTCTTGGTGGATAATTTTTAATATCCGGTTATGAAGAGGAGATATTCTTATTAAAAATAAAAAGGCACTGCCCAGGATGTAAACCATTGCTGCCAGGGCCAGGGGGTGAAGATAGCCCAGTAGTATTTTATCCAGGGTGAACCAAACCCCAAATAGCATGGCAACGGTGATTGCACTAATATATCCCCATACACGATCCATATTGCACCAGTTTATTTATCCATCGATAACTATCTTAAGTTAAATACTATTTTGTATAATGAGAATATTATTAGTTTAGTCAGTTAAGGGTATGAGAAAGAGTTTCCATCTAAACAGATTTAACAGTTTAATAAAGGAATTTAATGATTAAATCTGGATTAGACTAAGTGAAATTAACATATCAGTTTATCAATTAGTTATAAAGTCTTTTTTTAATGATCCCATACTTTATTGCTTAGGTTTCCAGAGTTACGGATTTATCCCATAATATGTTCAACTAGGGAGTTTAATTGGAACAATTATGTTGTGGGAGGAGATTATAAACTTCAATATTAATAGAAGATTAAAATTTACAGTTTCAATGATGTTCTGGGATTATGATTTAAATTTATAATATTATAGGTTTAAAAAAGCTTAGAATTCATGGAACTAAGTTTTATAATCCCCAAATAGAGTATCGATCGTTTTATTTATCATCCAAGCCCCATTTTTTCCTGAATTTTAATTTCTGCTCTGAGGTCATCCAATGACTTCCATCACAGTAGGGTTTATTCTCGGATTTCCCACAACGGCAGAGTGTAACCCGGTTACGAGTTTCATAAAGTGTGCCATCCGCTGATTCGATGGGTATTCCTCCCCTCACCCATATGGGACCCTGACATCTCTTCTGTTCATCATGAATCAGGACAATAGAGGGTTCAAATTCTTTTTCAAATGGTTTGCCCGTTTTTTTATCCCACAATACCAGTCTGCCCGAGGGACATATCATGGCCTCTTCAATGGCGGTTTGTTTTGCCTCTTTTTCATCGGATTTTTTGATTAAGTTCCTTATACCTCCGGATCTGAGACAGAATCTGGAGTGATCACAGAATTCATGGGCATCAGTTAAGCGCAGCTCAGGACCTTCAAATATCTCTGCTTTTTCAATGTATGGTTTTCTACTAGCACTTTCAGTACCATCAAAATCTATATTGTTATGTGTACCGTCACAGTATGGTTTGTCATTCGATTCTCCGCATCTGCAGAGAGTATAAGTGTCCCTGACCTCAAATTTCTTTTCATCAACTAAATCTTTGGTGTGACCTGCCTCATCAGTGACTATTATCTTTTCATATAGAGGTACAGCACCTGAAACAATGTACGGTCCGTTTTTAACTATTTTAATCTTCATTCTATTTTTTAAAGTATTATTTTTCCCCATTAAAACACATCCCCCTTATTTGAGAGAATGTTTAATATTGAATTTTAGGTATAAATTTTAGTATAATTATGATATTGAATTTATTTTTCTGGATTTAATTCTGAAGATTCATTATTATTTTTTTCTGCTCACAAACTGCATATATTTATTGTATTGGATTAGATGAAATTATCTATGATAAATGTATTTGACAGTTACTGAAACCCAAAACTACATATTTAACCTAATAATTCAAGCAAAAACTGGACTAAATACCATACAGGAATTCTATATAAGCTAAAAACCGAATATTAGTTTATAAAATTCAATACCAGTGATTATGAATTAAAAATCAAGAATTACAAAAATCAAAACTAGAACTAGGAGGTCTCAGACCTGTCTATAACTATATTCACTTTGATTCCAATTATAATCATTATTATAATGATTTTTGCATTTTCCATGTTGTGGCCGCTTGCAATTGGGGCAGCTTACTCACCTTCATCCATGAGAGTGGTTAGGAAAATGCTGGAAATGGCAGAAGTTGATTCTAGAGATTTAGTCTACGATCTGGGTTCTGGTGATGGTAGGATTGTTATTGAAGCCGCAGCGAGATACCAGGCTTTGGGAATTGGAGTTGAAGCCGATCCCTTACGTGTATTCTGGTCAAATATTAAAATCAGAAAGCGCAAACTGGGGCAGCAGGTGAAAATCATCTGGGGAAACATTTTTGACCAGAATCTTAGCCATGCCACAGTGGTGGTGGTATTCCTTTGGGGTAGAACCAATGAAAAATTAAAAGATAAACTTCAAGAAGAACTTCGTCCCGGAACCCGAATTGTATCGTATGTATGGAAGTTTAATGGATGGAAACCTGTAAAAGTCGATGAAAAAGAACGATTATATTTGTATATTATGGGTGAAAGTGATAGATTAACTTGAAAAAGAAAGTATGGTTTAATTAATACTTGATAAATTAGAGAATGAATTAAACCAGAAAATGATTTAATAAATAGATTCATGATGAAACAAATTAATGATGAAAAAGGCTGATTGAAAGATCATGTTAAATTTTTAGAAGAACCTGGTCACCTTCTATAATCACTTGGTATGTTTTTAGTGGTCTGGGAGATTTAAACAATTTGGAAATACTTGCTTTTAATCCTGTAAAATCTGTCCAGAGTATAACCTGACCCGTAGTCAGATCAAACTGGCTGTGGTGTAAGGGACATGTGATTACACTCCCCTCTAAAGTTCCCTTTGAAAGATCACCACCCATATGAGGGCATTTATTTTCAACAGCGAAAAATTCTCCCTTGATCCTTGCGATTAATACATCCATGTCACCGGCAATAACTTTTTTCATTTCCCCCTCATTCAAATCATTGGTTTTGCATATTTCCATTAATTCCATAATGATTTACCCCCTAATACATAAATTATATTATCTTTATCCTAATATTTGATAGTATCCTAAACTTTCATAAAATTAATAGAGACCAGTTATGATTTAATAAAGGAACATTTTTGGGATAACTAGAGACTACAACCGAATTAAAGATGCCGTAAGAGGAGAACCTAAAGCAAATCCTAGGAAAACAATTCCCATTCCTATCTTAATCCTTTTCGATATTTTACGAGTTGTTTCTATGGATTGATCTTTCAATATTGCAACAGCACCAGACAGGAAAATAAGTATTGCAACTATAAGGATAATAAGATATAATATGTTAAATACCCCCATAAAGTAGAGTAATGGGCTGGTAACGCTGGCTAATACCATGAAAAATGCAGCGATAACAGAAGATATCCTTTTTCCATATACTATGGGTAGAGTGGTTGCACCTTCCTCTTTATCACCTTCCAAGTCTTCCATGTCCTTGACGATTTCCCGGGCCATGGTCATTAAAAAGGCATAGAACCCTAAATATATAGAAACCATTATCTGATTGACTGCTATGCCTCCAAAAACAAAGCATAATCCTGTTAAGAATGATATAGTCAGGTTACCAATTAAACACTTTTTTTTCAAGTCTCGAGCATAATGGATCATTAACAGAGAGCTTAAAAGTGCAATAATCCCCAGCAGCCAGTTAATTAAAAAAGCAGTGAGTATTCCTATGATAAATAGTGAAATTGAATAAATCAGGGCATTCTTGAGGGAAATACGTCCAGAGGGAATGGGACGCTGGGGTTTGTTAATGGCATCGATTTTGTGATCAAAATAATCATTGATAACGTTACCGGCTCCTGTAACTAAAAAAACCACAGCTGCAGCCATTAATGCTTCTAATGTGAATTTACCACTTATGATTGCCATTAATAGAATGGCAATAACTGCCATTATGGCGTTTCCAGGCCTTAATATTTCAATATAGGGGTTCATAATAACACTCTAACACTCAGTAGAAATATCATTGAGATATCATAGAGATGATTTAATCCAATCCTCTAAAACCAATAATCATGACCGTTATAAGACTCGTTTATTCTGATTCATCATCTGAATTTCTGGATTTTCTGGCAATTAAAAGTTCTTCTCTGCATTTTTTAAGTTCTCTCCTGATGAGGAAAAGTTTCAGGTAGAAATAAATAGCCAATACCAGTAATATGAAAACCAGAAGAACTAAAAATCCAGTTATTATACCTGCAGCCATTGCCTGCCAGAGGATGGTGAAACCATAGACCAAATAAAAAACCGCACCTATCGCTCCCATGATCACAGCCAGTATAACAACTATTTTCAAAGTTTTAACGAGCTCATCTCTTTCCATATTCTCACTGTGGCATATCTATTGTAGAGTTTTATTATATAATTTGCCATTAAATAAATATTGAATCCATTTTTCAATATTTGCTGCCATCATATTAAATCCACATCAATCATTGGAGGATAAATGTCCAAACTCAATATACCCGAACTTTTAGCCCCTGCAGGTTCCCTTGATACTCTGAAAGCAGGGGTGGGTGCTGGGGCAGATGCAGTTTACCTTTCAGGAAAAAAATTCGGCGCCAGGCAGTTCGCTCGTAATTTCAACCTAACTGAAATGGAAGAAGCCATAGAATACGCCCACCTGCGGGGAGTTAAGGTCTATGTTACTGTAAACACCCTTGTAAAGGAAACTGAACTATCCACAGTGGGTGATTATCTCCTTGAGCTTTACAGTTTAGGGGCAGATGCAGTGATTGTGCAGGATCTGGGTGTGGCCAGACTTGCCAGAGAAATCGTTCCAGAACTGGATCTGCACTGCTCTACCCAGATGACCATTAATAACTATCAAGGAGTTCATTGGGCTTTGGATAATGGTTTCAAACGAGTGGTGCTAGCCCGGGAAATGCACCTAGAAAATATTGAAAAAGCAGCTAGAAAGTTGAAAAAAAAGATAGAACTGGAAGTTTTTGCCCACGGAGCTATCTGTTATTCTTATTCAGGACAATGTCTTCTTTCATCATTTATTGGAGGTAGGAGTGGTAATAGGGGAATGTGTGCTCAACCATGCCGCAAAAACTATCAGTTAATCATTGCCAAGGCCGATGCATATGGGAAATTTGAGAAAATTGAAAAAATCCCCTTAAAAGATCATTATCTCCTTTCAACCAGGGATCTTGCTATCTACTCCCAACTAGACCGGATTGTAAAAGCTCCTGTGGATTCTATTAAAATTGAAGGGAGAATGAAGCCTCCGGAATATGTGGCTAATGTGGTTAAAGTATATCGAGAAGCACTAGACTCCCTTAAAAAAGGAGAATGGAAAGCTGAGGACGAAGAGATTTTGAAGCTTAAAATGTGCTTTAACAGGGGTTTAAACAATGGTTGGCTTCTCAATAATAAGAAGGATACAGTGATGGGAAGAGATAACCCTGGTAATAGAGGTTTGTACTTGGGAACAGTCACAGATTACCATAAAAACCTTGATGAGGCTATTATTCACCTGGTGAACCGGGTGAACCTTCAAAAGGGTGATGGGATTCTCTTTAAGGATCCGAGGAAAACAGGGCCTGCTGCTAATATATGGGGAACTGTACTTGAATACCAACCCATGATTAGGAAGGATAAATTATTTTTAAAACTTCACAAATCAGTTCAATTGGGAAGCCAGCTTTTCCTAACTAGGAGAAAATCCCTGGTGGATGCTGGGGAAAAAATGGTTAAAAGTCCTGATTTACCACGTAGTATTCCTCTGGAAGTTCAAATTAAGTGGAACAAAAGATTTACTCCAATGGTCAGAGTAATTGCATCACCACCCCGTCTTGAAGAGTTTATTATTGAACTGAAATCTGATTTTTCAATGGAAAAAGCTGAAAAAAGACCATTATCCCGTGAATCAATAATTAAACAGCTTCAAAAAACAGGTGGAACTCCATTCATAATCAATGATATTGAAATGGATTATCCTGGAAATTTGTTCACCCCAGTTCGTAATCTGAATCATCTGCGTAGAGAAATTCTGGAAGAGGTTCAACAGAGAATAATAGAAACATTAAAGCCACCTAAAGAAGATGTTCAATCTGCAAAAACACGCCTACACAAATGGAAACTGAATTACAATAGTGCTAAAAGAATGAGTGGTGGAGAATTAACCACAACAGAATCAGAGTATAAAAAATCAAAAAAGAAGGGGCTTAATTTAAGAAAGAAATGGCTTGAGAACAAAGAACTGAGTAATAAGGAATTGATAGATAAAGAAAAAACAGAGGAAATATGCGATTCGCTCTTTGATCTGGCCATTTATGTAAATTCTATTCCTTCTTTAAAATCTGCCCTGGAATCCGGGTGCAGAGTAATTTATTTCCAGCCAAAAATTCATGAGGCCACAGCATATAATGGTAAAAATGGGAAATCCTGGAAAGATTTTACTTGTTTAAAACATTCCAATGATTATAAAAATTATTTTGAAGAGATTGCATCATATTTAAAAGAGGCTTCTTCTCTTTGCAATGAATATGATGCTGAACTCATATGGAAATGGCCAACTATCACTGATGAGGATTTTATTAAATGGGCAATTCGTCTTTTGAATAGGTTAACAGGTACAATATCTGGAGTGGATGTGGCTGGATTGGGGGCACTATGGTCCTTAAAAGATGATTTTGGTTCTTTGAACTTGTACGGCTCTGCAGGATTAAACATATGGAACCATATGGCAATAGATGAACTGCCCTCTTTAAATAGTGTGACCTTATCACCAGAACTATCCAAGGATGATCTGAAAAAAGTAATCAACTATTCTTCGTTTTGTGGCTCTGAAAAGATTTTTTCATTTATAGTGCAGGGAAACTTGGAGGCAGTGGTGAGTGAAGACTGTCTTCCCTGTATAATTAAAGAGGGGGAGGTTTTAAAAAGAATTAAAAACACCAGCTACCAATCATTAGGAATAAAAGATCCGAGAAATAGGATCTTCCCAGTTGAACTTGATGAAAATTGCAGGACCCATATTTTCAATTCAGTTGAACTGTGTCTTATTGACCACATTCCCCCACTTCTTGCTATGGGAGTCAACAGGCTGATTATAGATTCACGGAACAAACCCCCTATTTATGTGAAGAATATTCTATCATTATACCAGGAAGCATTAAAACTTTCCATTCTAAATGTACCTGATTTGGAAGATAGACTAAATTCTTGTAAAAAAAGGGTTAAAAAAATGTCCAACGGAGGTATTACCACTGGGAACTTCCTGCGAGGAGTTAAATAATTCACATCTTGAAATCGTGACTAACAACTGAAGTTGGAAATTTTCCCCTATGAAACTATTTTATTTAATTTTTTTAAACCCCCTATTTAAAAATTATAAAGGCAAATTAAGCCATTTTAAAACTCCCATCATCTTTAAAGCAATATAAATCATCAGTGCAGAGAAGATGTATTTTAACTTTTTTTCCGGTAATCTGTGAGCAGCTTTAACTCCAATGTGAGCCATGGGAATGCTGGTGCATGCTAAAGCCACCGCCTGCACCAAATTAACATATCCTACAGAGTAAGGAGGTAAGGTTGGTGTATTCATACCTGTGAGGATGTAGGTGATGATTCCCCCAGTTGATGCCAGGACAATGAAAGCAGTGGAAGTTCCAATGGCCTTATGGATAGGGAATCTCAGGAGAATGTTGAGTATGGGAACCATGACCACGCCACCACCGATTCCCAAGAGTCCAGAGGAAAAACCTCCCAAAAACCCCCATAGAATGTAAGAAGGTTTTGAATGTGAATTTTCCTCCCTGATCTCAGGATATTTAGAACTGATCATCCAGAAAGCACTGCCCATTGCCATTAAACCAAAAATAAAACCCAATACAGTAACAGGAGCATTGCTGGCTATTTCAGCACCTAAAACTCCTCCCATGAGTCCTGCAACTCCCAAATAGATTGCAGGGACCACTAAAACAGTTCCTCGACGCCAGTGCCCCCAGGCTCCGTTTAAAGCTGTGGGGAGTATCACCACCAGACTGGTGGCAAAAGCTACTCTAAGGGATGTATCCGGATCAAAACCCATGGCTGTGAGGAGAAAAAACTGGATAGGCACCATTATAAAACCTCCACCTACTCCTAAGAGCCCGGAGGCAAACCCTACAAAAGCACCAGTAGCTAGAAGGATTATGATGTATGTTAAAAACTCCATTTACAACCATTCCGTGAAATTGATCCTTTAGATATTGTTTTTCATAAGTATCTTAGTTGTATCAAGTTTTACATTATATTTGATGCAATATAAATCACAGTTAATGTTTTTTAAAAGATAAATAACATGAATCTATTAAAATTCTATTCTAAAAGGCTGTTTGAAATTTATTCCTTCTTGGATATAATTCATTGATGTTCATTGATGAAAATTTATCTTAAAGGAATCTTATGGAAATCTTATGGAAAAGGATTTCCGATTATAGATCTGGGGGAATATGAGGTTAATATAGAATTTTTTATAGATCATCTTTATATCCTCAAGAGCAAATTTAAAACAATCAATTACTAAACAAGGTAACACCAATAAATAATAATAAATATTTTAAACCTATGATTAATTCGATGATGTTTTTGGAGTGATATTATTGGATATACGCAACATCAAGGGTATTGGGGATAAGTTGGCTGCCAAGATCATTAGCCATTTTGGGAGTCAGGATGAATTTCTCCAGGCGGCAAGTAATTATGAGGTTTACCGGCTGGCAAGTATGGAAGGGATTAGCCAGCGCCGTGCAGTGGAGATTATTAATGCAGTTCTTGGGAATCCGAAACAAGAATTTCTCAAAACAGAACGGGCGGTTCAGATCTACGAGGAAATAATACAATGTATAATTCAATATGCCAGCACTGAATACGCCAGAAACAGGATCCTACTTCTCAGCCCGGGGAAAAATCCGGGGGAAATTGATGAAAATCTGAAGATGGTGATGGAAGCCAAAGAAAAGGTGACCAGTTTACCCCTTGATGAACTTAGAACTCTTTTAAGGAATGTTGACTTTACCAAAAGTTCTAAACCCAAATATGACACTTCAAAGGCAATTTTAGTTGAATCGAAGGAAGATTACACCAGATTAGTGGATAGTAATCTAAATCAATATGCTCAAATTCTCAGTATAAATGAAGTAAGAAGTCTGGATGAGTTTGAACTGGTAGTTTACGTGTACCGAGAAGGACTTCTGGAACTGGATGACACATCCAACCTGACCATGGTTAGTGGAGAGGCTGAAGATCTTGAAATCATACCAGAAATTGTTTTATCTTACTATCAGGATAACCATGAACTTTTAGAAAATATCCTGAAGATTAGAAACATATTAGGATATGAATCTGTTTTAGGGGATGTTTTAGAACTATTAAATTCGCTTAAATCTTCCAAGGTTGATGAGAAATCATTTGACGATGCTGTTAACCATGCCAAAGAAAAGGCAGATAAAAAATTAAAAGAAGCCATTAAAAAGGTGGATTTATCAGGGGAAGAGGTCTTAGATCTTTTGAATAAAGACATGCCTCCTAAAATTCAGGAAATATTTGACAGAACCTTGAAAGAAACCATGGAAGAGATTAAAGATAAAACTGGAGTTAGTTTTGATCCTTTCATCCGGAAATATCCATTGGAAATTGATTGGCAGGAACTGGAAAGAGTTAAAAAAAATGAAATAGGTAAAAAACAGGTTAAATCTTTCGAAGAAAGGGTTAAAGTGGCTTCCAAACTTGAAAAGCTTAAAAGGGATGTTGAAAATGAGATTCATGAAATTATGGAATTTGACTACCACTTCACCCTGGGATGTTTCGCTTATTATTATGATTTACACCCCCCGGTTTTAGGAGATGGGTTCAACTTCAAGGAAGGTTTGCATCTTAATTTAGCCCTTGAAGATCCTGAACGTGTTCAGCGGATTGATTACTCCCTTGAATCCCCGGATAATGTGGTTCTCCTGACAGGGGCTAACAGTGGAGGGAAAACTACCCTGCTGGAAACTTTAGCCCAGATCTGTATCATGAGCCAAATGGGGCTGCCAGTATGTGCCAGAGAAGCCCAGGTGAAACTGGTTGATGAGATATACTTTTTCAGTAAAAAACGTTCACTGGATGCAGGGGCGTTTGAATCATTCCTGAGCACATTCATGCCTATAGTAGTTAGAGAAGAGGAAAAACTGATCCTTTTAGATGAGCTTGAAGCAATAACTGAACTGGAAGCTGCAGTGAAAATCATTTCCAGCTTTATCAATTTCATCCAGGATTCTAAATCCTTTGCCATCATTGTCACCCACATGGCAAGGGAAATACTCAAAAACACAGATGTCAGGGTGGATGGAATCGAAGCTAAAGGTTTGGATGAGGATTATAACCTTATTGTAGACCGTACCCCTCGGATGAACTACTTTGCCCGGAGCACTCCAGAGCTGATTCTTAGAATGGTGTACGCAAGATCAGAGGGTAAACTTAGAGAAGTTTATGGTAAGATGCTGGAAAGGTTCTGATCTAAAAAAAATACTAAAACTAGAAATTTTTTCTAATTTCTGATGGATTCTGATTTTATTATTCCCATTAGATTAAATTAAATACCTTAAACCACCAGATAAATATTTTGGTGGTATTCTACTCCCTAATACATGTATCCTTTTAGTGGAGGTGTTTTTCTTCCAGTTTTAGGCCACATGTAATCCACCAGCAACTTCCATTTAGAGCAGTTTGGATAGAAATTTTTCTTATAGGTTTTTTCTGACAAACAGCCAGAGTATGTATGTTCTTAGCTTCACCACTTGGATCTGGAAAGTAACCATCCGAATAAAATCTAATCTCCACACAAAGATGTAAGT
This sequence comes from Methanobacteriaceae archaeon, assembly GCA_013403005.1. Lineage (NCBI taxonomy): Archaea > Methanobacteriati > Methanobacteriota > Methanobacteria > Methanobacteriales > Methanobacteriaceae > Methanobacteriaceae archaeon. The sequence goes on from JACBOA010000003.1 coordinate 78,936, forward strand.
ATCATTAACCACGATGATGAACTGCGAAGCTCAGGAAATGCTTTCAACATTTTCATTGATAAAATAAACTGCCTATCCACCAGGAAACTAATTCCATTTTTTTTGTTGATTCAATCTGTTGCTGGTGAAAACACTACTTAAAGCAACCAGGAAAATTAAAAAAGCTCTGACAATAATTTATTTATCCATTATAAAGACATCTCTGAGTAAAGGTCATTTTTATCACCAGCAATCCAATTAATAATTTAGAATTACCATCAATAATTACCATTTGAATAAACTGGGATTTGAAAAGTAATAGGTGTTGGAATGCTCAGAAAAAATAAATTGGTACTATAAAATTTTAGTTTTAGACTGTTCATCAAAGATTCAGAGTTGTTTATCATCCCTTTTACCCAACAAGTACAGATTTAGCCAGCTTTATCATTGCAAATATCCTAAAAACCCAATAGCTTATCCTCCCCCATGATCTCGAATGCCAGATTTAAATCCAAATAAACTCCATTAGGGTTCACTGAGTTGGATGTGGACCGGTAATTATATGCAATACCACTCCCATGTTAATATTATAGAATTTTTAAACAAACTCTAACCCGATATAGAACATTTTACTTGATATCTGGAATTTTTCATCGATAAAATAGATTAATAATTAAGGTTTGGAGAATTTAGAGGATAACTTTAAATTAACCAAAAACCCTGGAAGTTTGATAAAATGGATTCTATTATGGGTCTTCAAAATAGGGTCGAACAGCTCCGTGAAGATGATAAACCATCCTACAATATTCTCAAACGGATTTATAGAATTGATTCGAAAGAGGGATTTCAAAAAATTCCTGATTCTTTCAAAAAGAAAACTTTAACTTATTTTGGGCAGAAGGATTCCAGAGGGAAGATTATTGAAGATGAAAATGAAGTGGTTCAACGAATAGAAAATCAAGAGATTATCAGCATTTTCAATCAATGGACCTGTGAAGGTTCTCTTTTTAATTCTCTTCGAGCTATGCGCCCGGGTATAAGTGCCTCAGACATGGCTGAGGAAAAAAAACATATCCTTAAGTTAATCAATGCTTCAAGGGATAATTGCGATTTCTGCCATGGAGAAAAGTACACTCCTGAAGATGTTTTTGGGCGGGTGAGAGGAACATATTCACATACCGCAGCTAACATAGCCAAATATGATTCATGGAGCAGTTTGGTCATATTCCATAATCACAATCCCCTAGAATTCACATTGGAAGAATTTTCCGACTACTTAGCCACTGGTTTTACCTGGTTTAGATCTGTTTATAATCATGACCCCCATTACAGATTTCCGTTTTTTATCTGGAACTGCCTTCATCGGGCCGGAGCTTCTCAGGTACACGGACACTGCCAGATACTGGTTAGTGAGGAACCTTATGCCAGATTAGAAAACATTCTGAAGGCATGCGAATTATATGAAACTGAAACTGGTGAAGATCTCATCCAGGATATTTATCGAGTGCATGATTCCCTGGGACTGTCAGTTAAACATGAGGATGTTAAGCTTTTTACCAGCCTAACTCCCTTGAAAGAAAAAGAAGTGGTTATTATCTCATCAAAGAACCCTTCAGAAAGTGAAAACACTAAAAAGATCATGTTTAAGACTTTGAGGTGCTTTATTGATGTGATGGGTGTTTATAGTTTTAATGTATCCATTTCTTGCCCTCCCCTGGATAATGAAGATAAACATCCCTATATAATAAAAATTGTGGACAGGGGTAGTATGTTGAAACCAACATCAGACATTGGTGGAATGGAACTCTATGGAAGTTCTGTAGTCGCAGATGACCCTTATAAAGTCATCGAAGTGTTAAAAAATGCTTTGAATGAAAAATTAGATTTTGAGAATTGAAAAATTCATATAAGTTTTTTTAAAAAAAAAAAGGGACTAATATGGTTGCTGATATGCCAGAATATCTCTTTGATAATTTAAGATATCTTGAAGCCTTTAAACAAGATAGTTCCACTGGAATTGTTACTGATATTGATGGGACCATTAGTAAAATAGCTCCAACTCCAGATGAAGCTGTGGTGACCAGTACCATGAGACGTGCCCTGGTTCAGCTGAATGAAAAATTTAAGTTAGTGGCTGTTATAAGTGGCAGATCCGTTCTGAAAGCCCGGGAAATGGTGCAGGTAGATGGTTTGCTTTACGTTGGAAACCATGGTTTAGAATTTTTAAAAGATGATGAGCTCTGCATACGGCCTGAAGTTGAAAAATACATCCCCGAGATTAATGAAGCTGGTGAAAAACTTAAAAACAGTGAGTTATCAAGTATAAATGGTTTAATATTTGAAGATAAAGGGCTTTGTTATTCCATTCATTACCGTCTGGCCCAAGGTGAGCAGAATATTCGAGAAAAAATTTTAAACTCCCTGAAAGATGATCCTGTATGCAAAGAACTGAAAATATCAGAAGGTCGATGTTTGTTTGAGTTAAAACCCCCAGTTAGTTATGATAAAGGCACTATTCTTCATGAAATTATCGAAGAACATGGCCTGGAAAAAATAATTTATTTGGGAGATGATATCACTGATTTTGATGCTTTTAGTAAATTAAAAGAACTTGAAAAACAGGGAATAATTCAGGGTGTAGGTATTTTAGTTCTTTCTCCTGAGATACCCTCCTACCTTAAAAAAGGTGCATCTTTTTTTATTAATAATGTGGATGAAGTTCTTAAATTTTTCCAATGGCTCTTAAACTGATAAACCTTTAATTATAGCGTTAAATAGTGATTAAGCTCTGTATATTCCTTTGATCGAAAATTGTATTTGAGAGTTGATCTAGAAATAATGGGTATGATAAAGGCCGTATTAATGGCCGGAGGGAAGGGAAGTAGAATCCGCCCCCTAACTTTATCCCGACCAAAACCCATGATTCCTGTGGCTAACCGCCCCATGATTGAATATATAGTGGAAAAAATAAAAGAAAGCGGTCTTTCTGAAATAATAGTAACTTTAAGCTATTTAAAAAGCCAGATTAAGTCTCTGCTGGAGAAAAACTATCCCTATATGAATATTAAATATTCGGTGGAAAAAAAGCCATTGGGAACTGCCGGGGGAGTTAAAAAGGCGTCCCGGTATATTGATGATACTTTTTTTGTTCTCAGTGGAGATGTTCTTGTTGATGTGGATTTAAAAGAAATTCTAAGTTTTCATAAGGAAAAAAAAGCCCTGGCCACCATGGTGCTCACACCAGTACCTGATCCCAGCCAATTTGGAATAGCCATACTGGATAATAATAACCAGATCATACAATTTAAAGAAAAACCATCACCCCATCAAGTATTTAGCAAAATAGCCAACACTGGCACCTATATTTTCGAACCAGAAATCTTTGACTACATAGATTCTAAGAAAAATAATGAAAACCATGAAATAGACTTTTCAAAGGATATTTTTCCCCAGCTAATTAATGAAAGGGCTGGAATATACGGATTCGTATTTGAAGGATATTGGAATGATGTGGGAAGGCCTAAAACATATCTGCAGGCAAATTATGATGTTCTTAACCAGAAAATAGCTCCAGAACCCCGTGGACAAAAAATGAAGGAAGGTGTGGGGAAACTGGGAAATATTTGGATAGGGGAAGGTGTGGAGATTAAAGACAAAGTAAGGATAATTGGACCTGTAATGATAGGAGATGGTTGCGTGATAGGAAATAACTGCGTTATAGGTCGGAATACAGTAATTGGTTCCAATGTATGTTTAGAAAAAAATTCAAATATCAAAGGTTCTGTACTTTTTTCCGACAGTGTAATTAAGAAAGCATCCTACCTGAAGGATTGTATAGTTGATTCTGGTTGTATCATTGAACAGGGAAGTTTCATTGAAAGAGGAGCCATTTTAGGAAGTAAAGTACACTTAGGTTCCTATAGCCGGGTAAGATCAGAAAGATCTATCTACAATAGTACTGTGATTTTACCGGAATCCATATTAGACTCCGATTATCCTATTGTAGTATAATATAACCAATTAAATCTAACAAATTAAGAAAAAAATAGTATTTATTGGCGGTAGATGAAAATGGCAAAATATGTGCAAAGCATTAGAGGAGTTGTGAATACAGAGATCAGCAATAAGTTTGCCTCTCATCTTGGAACCATTGTTGGGAATTTCATTGGCCCTGGGAAGCAAGTAGTGGTGGGCAGAGATGTTCATGTCCCTTCACAAATGATAAAAAGATCCATAACCACCGGTCTCATGTCAGCTGGTACAGATGTTGTTGATTTTGGAATTGCCCCCATACCCGTAATACATTATGGTAAGGACTTTTACAACGCCAAAGCCATGATAACCATTAGTAAATCACATTTAAGACCACAGGATATTGATATTAAAATATTCAGTGATCATGAGATTCCCTTGCAAGCACATGCTAAAAAAGTGCCCTGGGACCAGATTGGAAATTTGAGATATGTATACGAATACCGGGAGCTTTACGTGAATGGCATTCTTAAAAAAGCCACTACCGAGAATATTAAGAAAAAAGGGTTTTTAGTGGTTCTGGATATAAAAGAAGACTTTGATAAACCATTAATCCCCCATATTCTCAATAAAATTGGGTGTGAAACAGTTAAAATCGACAGTATGGATGTTCAATCAGTAGATGAGTTCCCAGAGCCAAGCCCTAAAAGAATATCCTTAGTATCTGAACTTACAACAGCCATAGGTGCTGATATGGGAATAGTACTGGATAATGATGCAGATCGAGTAGTTTTCATAGACCATAAAGGCAATATAATCCGGGAACAGACCGTACTGGGTATTTTTGCCCAGCATATCCTTAAACATACTCCCGGAGGCAATGTAGTTTCTTCAATAGTAGCCTCCCAATCACTGGAGGAAATAGTAAGCAACGCCGGAGGAAACCTTATAAAAACTTCCGTAAATAATGTTTTAAAAGAAATTTATGCCAATAATGCCGTATTTGGAGGGGATGAACCAGGTATGTATGTTTTTCCTGAATTTCAGACTTGTTTTGACGCTATTTTTGCTGTGGTTAAAATGCTGGAAATACTAGCCAAACAGGATAGCACACTATCTGCACTGGCAGGGGGGATAAAAGAGTATAACCGAACTGGTTTCACCATAGAATGTGAACATGAGAAAAAAGATGAAGTTATAGAAATTTTCAAGGCTAAATTTGAATCAGAAAGCAATATTAACACTGTTGATGGTATCCGAGTTGATTTAGAAGAATCATACATATTAATACGGCCTTCAAGGTTCGAACCCCTGATAAGAGTCTATGTAGAATCCAAATCTGCTGAAAAGTTACAGGAATTAACCGAATATGTAAAAAAAATCATCGAAGATGTTCAATGAGATGATTTTTCAAAGAAGATTCATATTTTTTTAAAATTTATATCTTGGAAAATGGGTTAGTTAAAGGTGAAAAAAATGGATTTTCCTAATCAAAACAAAATCTTAGAATTTTTAAAGGATAAAAATTTGATTGTTGTCTCCAATCGCGGTCCTGTTGAATTTTATAAAAAAAATAGTGAACTGGAGATGAAAAGAGGTGCCGGTGGTCTTGTTTCAACCTTACTCCCCCTTGTAGAAACCTTAAATGGCGTTTGGATTGCTAGTGCCATGACTCTGGGAGATGTTGAGGTGGCAGAACAGTTCCCCAATAACAGGGTGCCCATCCCTGAGGATAATCCACTTTTCTGGGTGCCCTTTGTGGTGGTTGACCGGCACCGTTATGAATCCTATTACAGTTTAATAAGCAACCCTCTGCTCTGGTTTGTGCAACATTACATGTGGAACAGTCCATACACTCCAGATATTGATGAGGAAATGCACGATGCCTGGAAAAATGGTTATGTGTATATGAATAAGAAATTTGCTGATAAAGTAATCTCAGAAAGTGGCAGAAGTTTGAAAGAACCTTTGATAATGTTACAGGATTACCACCTTTATCTATGTGCCGGATACATCAGAGAAAAACTAAAAAATACCTTTTTAAGCCAGTTTATTCATATTCCATGGCCCCAATCTGAATATTTCAGCATAATACCGGAACACATGAGGAAAGCTATCATAGAAGGACTCCTCTCCAATAATCTCCTTGGTTTCCATATCCCCCGATATGTGACCAATTTTATTCAATCCTGTGAGGAATATGCAGATAAAGTGGATTATGAAAAGGGACTGGTGTGGTATCAGGGACAGGTTACCCATGTAAAGAGTTATCCCATATCAGTGGATTATGAAGGAATAAGAGAAATGGCCAATTCAAAGGAGGTAAAGGAAAAAGAAAAGTTAATCCGAAAAATTAAAGGAGAAAATTTCCTGATCTACCGTACAGACCGTGCAGATCTGAGTAAAAATATTATCCGGGGTTTTAAAGCCTATGATATCTTTTTAGACAAGTATCCGGAGTACCATGGGAAAGTGAAGTTTCTCACCACTGGAAAACCCACCAGACAACAGATCGATGAGTACAATGAATATTATCTCCATATCCAGAAAATCGTTGAAGAAATAAATAATAAGCATGGTCGTGACGGTTGGAAACCTATAGAATGGATTTTTAAAGCAGATTACAGTTTGGTGGTGGCTGCTTTTAAGAATTATGATTGTTTGATTGTGAATCCTATTGCCGATGGTATGAACATAGTTCCCAAAGAGGCTTCTGCTGTAAATGAAAACCAGGGAGTTATCATCCTGTCGGAAAAAGCAGGATGTTATGAAGAGTTAAAAGACCATGTGATATGTGTGAACCCATTTGATGTCTGTCAAACTACCCAAGCCTATCTTCAAGCTATTAAAATGAGTATTGATGAAAGAAGGAAAAAATTAAATAATTTACAAAATATGGTAGCTGAAAGGACTATTTATCACTGGCTCAGTGAACAATTCGAGGATATAGAAAAAATAAGAAACAATGATGAGTTCTAAATGAAAAAAATGTTGTTCTATGATAAAAAACGACTTTCAGATAAATCAGAAGCTAACTCCATGAGGTTAAGCTATCCTTTATATTTTTTCAAAAAATAATTTGAGACTATTGGTTAATTCAGCATCAAATCCTGTTTCTATTATTAGGGATACTTCATTTTCACTTTTAAGGACGAAATTCAACTCAACCCATGATTCTCCCATTTCAAGAGGGATATTACCATCTACTGCGGCTTTTACTCCATCTGCAAGGCTCATTATAAGAGATTTAAGGTTTTTATCAAGCCCTATAGATGGTATAATGTCCTTTGTTGGTGTTTTAGGAGTGTTCAGTACCAAGGATATGGTTTGAACTGATTTATAAGATACATTTGAACCTATCTTCAATTTTCCCAATATGGGGATCTGAAATCTTATTCCTGCTCCTGCTTTTCGTGAAGCTATTGATTTTAAATTTAGCTCAATGCGCTTTAGTTTTATCCCGGAAGTTTCTAGTTCCCCCTGGGTCACTAACAAAGCCCATTTTATACTATTCACGATTTCAGCAACACCCACACCTTCATCTTCCCTGATCCCCATATCAGAAGAGTCTAAAATTCGTTTTTTAACCTCATTACTCATCTTTTATCACCATTGAACAATTATATGGATTTTAAAAAAGGTTTGAGAACCTCTAAAAAAATCATTAGTACTTTATATTAAATATTTATTATTATAGTTTCTGAAGATGGGAAGTTGAAAGATAGAAAAAAATAAAGATGGGAAAAAAACAATAACCATTAAATTTTCCTAACCCCGTTTGAATATTTTGCTGATTAACAGCAAATAATCGATAGAATAATTGATAGAATAAATAGAAATGCTTGAATGATAGAAAATGAGGAAATTAAAAATTTTAGGAATAGATCTTGCTGGTAAACCTGATAATCCCAGTGGAGTTTGCATTTTAGAAGCAGATGAGAATAAATTTTGCGAGGTAAGTTTGTCTACCCTTTATTCAGATAAGGAAATATTAGATAAGATTAATTCCATTCAACCATCTTTAATTGTAATGGATGCACCTCTTTCACTACCTAAAGGACGTTGCTGTCTGGATAAAAATTGTGAATGTGCAGTAGGCGGGCATTTCCGCCAATCAGAACGTGAAATACGTGTTTACGGACCAGTACTTCCATTGACCTTTACTGGGATGAAAATGTTGACATTGAGGGGTGTTGGTTTGGCTCAAGTTCTCAGAGAAAAATATCTATTAAAAGAGACCCATCCGCGCACAGTTCAAAAGATACTCGGTTTGGAGAATTTGAAAACAGATCTGGAGAGATATTTCCAAATTCCCTTGAACTCCACTTCACACGAACTTGACGCGGTATTAGCTGCTTTATGCGGATTGTATTATCTTAATGAATCTTATGTTGAATTAGGAGATGTGGATGAAGGTACAATAATTATTCCCAAAGATAAAAATTGATCAAATAAATTTGGAAACAGAGTTATATGAAAATTTTTGAAAATATCCATTTTTAAACTGATAATAATTTAAATAAACTCAGTTAGAGAAAATTTAGACAAAACATTTGATTAAAAATCGATAATAAAAAAAAAAACATGTGATACATTTAATAATGAGAAAGAATT